>JAHFCZ010000017.1:8587-20374 GCA_023249285.1 bacterium
AGCAAGTCGAAGACTGTCACGGGTTCACCCTTTGCCAGGCTTTCGCGGATGTGGGCGCAGAATTCTTTGTGGTTGACGAGCGTGCGTGAGGTGATCTGCTCTTTGGTGTAAACTCCGCCGCCGGTTAAGACGCGATCCACTCGGGGTTCAGCTGCTACGACGCTTTGGAGATAGTCCATGGGGATCTCCAGACGCAGTGTGAGCGCATAGGCCATTTCGGTGGGATGGGGGATCTGTTGTCTGCTGAGCTCGTCTGCGATTTTGGCTGCAATGGTGAACAGGAAGGCACTGTGGGTGATCCGATGTATTAAATAGGAATGGCCTTCTGCATTATAGGCATGACGATTGGCGCTCAGGGTATTGGTGCTCAGTGGGTGGGTGGGAAAGGTGTGCTTGAGTCCAATGGGGAGGAGCTCGCCTTGATGGCGTAGAACGGAGGCTCTGGAGAGTTTGCTGTTTCCCATAAATGTATCCAGTCCAAATAGCTCTAGGAGTTTTGAAATGGGGGTGGTGATTAGGGTGTGTTCAGCGCCTGGCGTGGGCGTTGAGGGGGTTGTAAAGGAAAGCGGGGATTGCGGCGCTAGGCTCTCGAATAGGCGGTTGAAGGTTTGGGGATGGACGGGCATATATACATAGCCCTCGTGGTTGAGGTAGGCCTCTCCAGGTGTTTTTTCGTGGACGAGCATGAGGCCCTTGAAGTTGGTGGGAAACGGGGGGCGATAGACGGAGACGGCGGGGAGGTTCAGCCCTGGTAATTGACATTGGGGAATGCAGAGTTTTCGGAGGCCTCTTATCGTAACGAGTGGGAAGAAAAGGTGTAGTACGTAAGGGGTGCCCTGGATGTCATGGACGATGACTTTATGGGTGCCGGTCATGTTTGGCGGGGGATCGGATAGAAACTTTTTGCCGTCGATTGGGCTGGACTCTGATTTGACATTACGTGTGTAGGCTCTAAAGGTGCTTAAATCAAGGGCGGGTGGGGCAGGGATTTTAAACACGTGAGCGGCAGGGATGGGTGGGGCCTTCCCTACGGTCATAAGTAGGCGGGCATCGATTTGAGATCCTGGTAATCCCGAGAGCGAATACTCGCTGTACGGACGGTCATGAAATGGGGCGCGGGAGTAGGTCTGGTACCCCAATTCAGAGGCTATTTTCGCCATTTCTTTTTGACTTGCGGCTGCGGCGAATCGGTTGATTCCCAGAATCACATTTGCCGGGCTAATTGCTTTGTCCGGGTGTGTGGCGTTGTACTGTTCATGTTCGGCGATCCACTTTCGGAACTCTGAGACGGTGGTAAAGCCGCCTGTAATCACACCGGTTGCGCCAGCGGTGATTTTTTCAGCGCAAAGGTCCATCTGAGGGTTAAAGGCGCGATCATGACTAAAGGGAATGTTGATTTTGAGGTGATCCTTGGAATAGACTTTTCGGATTTCCTGAATGATTTCAACGGGGGGTGTTTCATGGGAGGTGCGTTCATTTGAGGGAAGGAATTCCCCAAATACAAGGGTCATTTCTTTGCAGTTCCAACTGGCCCAAAGTGTGACTTCAGCCAGGAGCCCCTCCGGGGTAAAATCCCGGGTACGGAATGTCGGTACAACGTAAACGCCCTCTTTGTTGAGTGCGATGAAGAGCTTTCGTCTTTCTTTTAAGTCCATGTCGGTGGATGCTAAATGGATAACGGTGTCTTTTTGTTCCGTTAAAAGACGCACTTCATCGGGAACCAGCGGTTTGACGGATTCCCCGGTATTCATCCCTCTGAAAGTGTCGCTTAACGGGCCTGGGAAAAACTCGACTCTGGGAGCTTGGGGTCTCGCCTTGGACGTGGGCGGTATACTGGGCGTGGGGGGGGTATGGAGGGTTCTTGCACTCCTTGGGAGGGGTAAATGGCTGGTTCGGGCCGTCTGGATGGCAAAAGACCCCACTCTAGAGAGCCTGCTGGCGGCTGCTCGGGCTGCTGCTGCCATGGTTATATTTTCCCGAGGGGCGAATTCAAGAGACTGTCGGCATAGGTATTTGCCGACTCATGGCTGAGCCCGTTGGGGAATTTTGCCTCGAACGCGGCCTTGCTCATGACTAAAATAGGGGCCTGGCCAGCTGCGAATTTTGCATGTTCACGTTCCTCTGGGCTGCAATTAACCCCATGTTCCAATGCGATGCCGAGGCCGACCCGGAGGGGGACCAAGACCACTTGCGTGCAATTGGGGGGGCAATCGTTTTTGGTGAGGAGAATAAGTTGATCTTGTTTTTTGATGCTCATTTTTCCGATGACGATGGGCTCTTCGGTTGGGAGGGGAATCCGTTCTCCAAATTGAATGCCGGCTTTGGTGTTGAGGCTCAAAAAGGAGGCCTCTTCGACAGGGTCACCCTGTGCTGTTTTGAGTCCGAAAGCCTGGCCTTGTGCGTCTGGCAGCCGGGTGCCCGCTTGGATATATTTGATGAATGACACGGGTACCAAACTGGTTTGCGCTTGTGAGTCATCCGCATCTGCAGGCCAGGTTTGAAGGGTCACCACTTTTCGGCTGGTTACGGGGTCGATGTCGGAGACCCCCACAATTTTGAACTTGATATCGCCAGTGGGGAGGTGCAAGGTGTCGACTTCTCCCTTTTTTGGGCCTGTTAACATTTGGTGTAAGGTGAGCTGGAGGTGGTGATACTGGGCATAGACCCGCATAAAATTGGCGAAGCTATCGGGGAGCATGTACCCCAGTAACAACGTGAGCGTCGGGAGTTCATTTAACAATTGCCCGGAATAGCCTTTGCTGACCAAGCTTGCTTTAAATGCTTCGAGTGTGAACGGGGTCTCGGCTGGGGCTGCGAGACCGCAGGCCGCCATGACGCGTTGTGAATAGCTGGGGAGGCCTACATTAGCAGGTATGCCCATGGCGCCGCGAATAAAGTCCGTAACCGTGCCGGCTAAATGGAGGTCTATGATTTGTTGCTTGTCCCCAGTCAATAGGGTCTGATGATAGAACACCGCACTCTTATGGAGACGTAGGATCTGGGCGATTTCTTTGATGAGCTCTGGGGGAATCGGCGTGGAATTCCCTTGGTAGGGGGCCAAAATGTCGGCATACCCTGCACTTTGGGCGAGGGGGTCGAGATGCTCAACGGTTCCACCCCGGATGATGTCACTTGCGGCTTCGTGTTCGGATTCACTAATCGGGTCAGACAGCTTAGCGTGCTGGGCGATGGCGATTGCCAATACTGATGCGGCTTGAGAGGTGGGGGTGACCAAGTGGAGGCGATGATAGGGATCTGTGCCAAACTTGCCGGTTGCGGTTTCTCTGTTGTCGGCTAAAATTTTATTAGCCAAGGCAAATGCCCAGCCTATGCCCCGGGCGTCGTTGGGGCTTTCGATGGCGAGCCCGACATTCTTGACGGAGTTCGCTAAGGTCATGTTGGCCCCACCCGGAATACAGAAAAATATGGCGCCTAATTGACCCAAAAATCCCCTATAGACGGAATCATTGACGCACATGCAGTCGTACTGCTGGTCGAGGGCATCGGCAAATTCAGAGACATTGTGGACCAATTCTGCGTTAAAATTTCCAAATAAAGACCGTCCTTGACGGTTCTCTTCGAATTGGGCTAAAACTTGGCCAATGGCGGGTTGTCCGAGTGTTGTCGCGTGGGTATGGAAGGCGACGTGGAGAATATCTGCGCCGCAAGTGGCTACGGTTTTAGCGGCATCGGCACGGGGGCCATGCATGTGGAGCTGCACCAACACCTCGGCAGCTGCACCAAATTTTTTACTGAACTCATCGCGAATGATGGCAACGAGTTGCGTGTGGCTGGCGGTGCTGCCAGTGCCGACCATGTCCTTGATCCCGATGACGTACTCCCCGGGTTTCAGGCCGCCTTGTTCGGCGACAGTCATAATTTCTTGGGCGGTGCGGCGGTAATAGGCCTCGTTATAGACGGTGTCGCCCTCGGCCAGATTCCCGGAATAGGTGATATCCAAGATGGGCATAATCGGGAGATCAGGTTGTGCGGCAAGGACACGTTTACGGGCCTCACAAAAGGCTTCGATGCTCTTGGCTTGGCTGGGGGCGCCAGGGTTAGCCTTGTAGGATTCCAGGTTGATGCCGCAAGCGTCGAAAATCCGAGGCATGAGGCAGCCATGCTGGATAAATTCTTCGAAGAGCTGGACCATGACTTCCTTGGGTTGGTTGGCATAGGCAAGGCCCGTGCCCCGGAAGAGGGATTGTTGGAGTAAATCGCCGCCTTGGTTGTAGCGATCCATGAAGGAGACGGGGTCTAGCCCCATCAGGAATGCACGATCGGGGACTGCGCCGCCGTGGGTTTCCGCGGGCATTCCTTTGAACATTTTCTCGATGACTCGAAGCATCGGGTTGATATCCGCCAGTTGGTCATGGTTATCGTGCTTGGATTGTTTTTGGTCCCGGAAGTTGGTATGGACTAAAACGACTTCCTTGTTGGCCCGGATTTTTTGGGTAAATGCCGCTGGCCCGAGCTTCCAAAGAAGTCCTAAAATGCTGGGTTGTGCCACGGCCTTCTCCGGGATGTCGATGGGTGGCGGGGCAAAAATGCCTGGGACTTTGTCAGCCTGAACGGGTTTCAGAAGGGGTTTTCCGCTGGCCACGGCTGCGACGGCTCCGGTGTGATCGTAAAGTTCGTGTTGGGCTTTGAGGATACGGCCTAGGCGTGAGTCGGCTGGGATCGGGGCATAGAGATGATCGGCTTTTCCGGCTTCGAGGGTGGAGACGGCTTCATCGTTTCGAATGGATTGGGCAGCGTTGTAGAGGAAGGCCAGGTTGAGCTCGGGGCCACGCACGACCAGTTTTTCGAGGAATGTTTCTACTTTGTCGGCCCATAGACCGCGGGCCTTTTTTCGGATTTGTTCTGGGGTCGGGGCTTCAAAGCCTTCACTGCTCAGTCTGGAGAGGACTTCTTGGCGCGTCACTGACACGATGACCCGCATTTCGTTGGTGTCACCCGAGGGGGAAGAACATTGACCGGCTTCCAGGGAAAACCCCGGGATAAAGATGCCCGGGATATCTGTGGGGATGCTGACGGCTTCATACATCCCGCCACGGCCTGAGCTGGCCACGGGAATATACCCTTTGTCGGTTTTGGTGTAGGTTTCGGCATTGACCCGCAATTCCCCAGCAAAAATGGCCCGTTCTTGGGAGGGGGCGTTGTCGCGTGGAAGATCGACCAGCGGTGCCCCCATCGCGGTTACATATTCAAGGCCGGGTGCACTCTGCCCGGTGGCGGCGACTGTGACGTGGATTTCGACTTGTTTTCGGGTATTGATCTCTAAGAGTGTAAACTTTTGGGTGGCTGGATCCCAGAGAAATTCCCCTGTGGCGGCACCGCGATAGTGGACGGATTCGAGCATGGCGGCGACTTTTTGTCCGATGCCTTTGAGTTGCTCTAGTGCCTCAGGATCGTCGAGGGTGAACTCCACAATTTTTTTGCTTTTGCTGTGTTGGAGTGAGCAGTCGCGAGGCCCTAAGCCACTGTCGTCATCCATGATGAGTCTGACCGTTTTGCCATCCCCTACAAATTGGAGCTCGACGTGCTTGAGTTGGGCAAATCCATCCAGGTTTTCTTCCAAAATGAGCTCGGCGCTCCCGAATTGGGAGGACCCAGCCCCTCGGGCTTCAGAGATAAGTCGTGTCACTTCTTTAAGGGCAGCGGCATCCCCTTGATTTGCAGCCGCAAGAAGGTCTTTTGAAATAATTTCTTGGCCACTTCCCCCCCCGGCTTCACTGGCTTTGACCCGGATATTTTTGCCGGCGAGCTTGTCGAGCCTTGCGGCGGCAAGTACCCCTTGGACATCGAGATCCAGCTCCCCGGTGGACAACGTGGCCAGGAGGACGTGGGCTTTTTCAGTGCCGGTGCTTCCGATGGCTTGGGCTTGGAGTGTAAGGAGGCGCGCCTCGATTTTGTCGAGAGCGTCGGGCTCAGCCAGCTCGGCTCGGGTGATGGTGAGGCTGAGTTCTGGATGGCCTTGGATGTGAATGGGCAGCATGTCAACCGTAGGGTGTTGCTCGAAAATGGCGCGAAGCCCCCCATAGGCTACGGAGTCATTCAGACCGTTAATGTACGGGACTTCATGGGTATCACAGAGACGGCGACAGGCTTTTTTACTGGATGTGAGCTCCATGGCCTCTGAGCTAGGGCCGGTAAATTGGAGGCGGTTGCCGTGTTGTTTGCTCAATGTCTCAAGTTCTTTTACAAATGTCGCATTTTCAGCCAGGAATCCATACCCGGCATCCACGAGTAGTTTTTTGTCGGGGTGCTCGGTTAGAATGTCCTCCATTGTGCTGAGCAGGCTCTTAAAATCCTTATAGCCTGCGATGGTGTAGGTTTCCCCGGCATGATTGGGGTGGGGAACGTGGGCTTGGGCGTCTGGGGCATCAATCACGGCAAAGCATTGGGCCCTGGGGATCCCGAGGCCTTGGGCGGTTTGGAGGGCATCGACCGCGCAAGAGTGACGGTTGATCGATAGAAAGCAAAACTTTTCAGGATTGGGGATGCGGTCATCGGTATTATGGCCGGCCAAATAGTCACAGAGTGGGGTTAAAAATTGGGGAGGGCTTTGATAAGGTGCGTGTACAGTGCCGGGAAGTGGGGTTAAGGGCTGGGAAACGTGTTTGAATAGTGAGCTGAAACGCTTTAATTTCATTTGGAGATCTCTTTCTTGAATGCTCTGTTGCAAAATACCCGATTCATCCATTTTTTGCTCAGCTCATTTGGAAGAACCAAACCGCGCTGAGCGAGAAAATGGCGACTCGTGCATTTTTCTAACATCGCTTGTTTTATTGCAAAATACCCGATTCATCCATGTTGAGCGAGAAAATGGCGACTCGTGTATTTTTCTAACCTCGCAAGTCTTAATCAAAAAAAAACCCTACCGAAACGCAACGTTCCAGAAGGGCCCTTTTTATTTTTCAGATGCTATTTAGGTAGGCGCTCTACTCTAGCAATTCATTGAGGTTGTGACAAGGCAGGATTAAACCTTTGGGTGAGGGCTCGGATCAGGTCGATTCGCCGCCATTTTTGATTGGAGATTTTGGCGAGAGAGGTTGCGAATCCCGCGATTTCTTCGGGGAATTCCGTTTGGTTGAGGTTGATTCCCACGCCGATCGTGAGGCAGGGTTTGCCCAGGACGGTGAAGGAATGGAGCAAGAGCCCACCGACTTTGTGGCTGCCATAATACAGGTCATTGGGAAATTTATGCTCCACAGGGAGCTTGCAAGTCTCTTGCACCGCGAGGCTGGCGAGCTTGGCGTACCAGGCCGGGTCGTTTTGGAGGGGGGCGTCCGGACCCGGGTGCGCCATCAGCAGGGAATAATAGAGCCCCCCAGGATTGGACACCCATTTGCGGTAATGGCTGCCTTGGCCTTGGGTTTGGACGTCGGCGATCAAGACCACGCCCTGGTCGAGCACGGGGAGTTCTTCCAGGGTGAGTCCTTTGGCAAAGCGCTCGGCTTCCCAATTGGTGGAGTCCACCGAGGGATAATGCGCGAGCGTGAATCCAGTGGGGTCGGTGTGCTGCTTGTAGACGAAATCAGAGCTGAACATTAGCGCGTTCCTTCTAAAATTTGAGTGCGAATTTGGGTCACGTATTGGATTAAAAAATGGATATTGTGGAGGCTCAGAAGGGTGGGGCCTAGCATTTCTTTGGCCATGAAAAGGTGGCGTAAATAGGCGCGTGAATAGGTGGTGCAAACCCCACAGCTACAGGTGGGGTCCAGGCCTTGCGGGTCGCGGGTGTGGGTGGCATTTTTAATATTGAGGCGCCCTGTGGCGGTGAAGGCGTGGCCATGTCGGGCAAGACGGGTTGGGAGGACACAGTCGAACATGTCGATCCCTTCATCGATGGCAAATTTGAGATTTTCCGGCTCTCCGAGCCCCATGACATACTTAGGCTTATCGTCTGGCAAAAGTGGTGCTGTGTGTCGAATTTGAGCCTCTACGGCCGCTTTGGACTCTCCGACGCTGACGCCGCCGATGGCGTAGCCTGGGAAGTCGATGGTTTGGAGGGCCGTGGCGGATTTTTCTCTCAGATCCGGGTAGATCCCGCCTTGGACGATCCCAAACAGGAGTTGGTTTCGGGGGTCTGGTTCCCAGTGATTTTTTGCTTGAGCCGCCCACTGGAGGGTGATGTCGAGGTCATGCGCGGTTTGTGCGTGGGTGGCGGGATGGGGGGTGCAGATATCCAGGGGCATCATGATGTCGGATCCCAGATTGCGTTGATGATCGATGACGGATTCGGGGGTAAATAGGTGTTTGCTCCCATCGAGGTGGGAGTGGAACATGACCCCTTCGGGCTTGATTTTTCGGATTTTGGCGAGGGAAAACACCTGGAATCCCCCAGAATCGGTAAGAATGGGACGGTCCCAGTTCATAAAGTGGTGTAGCCCGCCCAATTCTGCGATGAGATCGGTGCCGGGGCGCAGGGCGAGGTGGTAGGTATTGCTTAAGATAATCGGCACATTGAGCGTGCGCAGATGGTCGGTGGTCAGGGATTTGACCGTGGCTTGGGTGCCAACGGGCATGAAGACCGGGGTCGGGATATCCCCGTGAAGGGTGTGCAGGATTCCGGCTCTTGCGCGGGATCGTGTTGCGGTTTTGAGGAGGGTGAAGGTGGGGGGCATCATTTGGTGCTAAGAGAGTCTAGGCTGTCTTTCCATCCGATAGCCTTGGCTTGTGGCCAAGTTTGGGTCTCGTCTCCGCCATAAATGAGATAAGCGTTTAGATCTGGGGTGTTTTGGAGATTTTTCCAGTAGCGAATTCCTTTAAACTGGTCTTTTTGGACGGTTAAGCTGGATTTGATTTCGATGGGAATGGGGGGGTGATTATTGTCGTCGAGGTAGTCAATCTCGTTTCCGTTGGAGTCTCTCCAAAAATAGCCCAATTGGCGATGGTTTTGATTGAATTGGTGTTTGACCAATTCGGAGAGAATGAAGGTTTCAAAAATAGATCCTCGGAGGGGATGGTGTGTGAGGTCGGCTGGGGTACGAACCCCTAAGAGTGAGCACAAAATCCCAGTGTCGTAGAAATACAGCTTGGGTTGTTTGGTGAGACGTTTATGAAAATTGGTGTGGTAGGGTTGGAGTCTGAATACAATAAAGCTTGTTTCAAGCAGGCTGATCCAGGATTCTGCGGTGTTATGACTGATTCCGGTCTCATTGCTGAGGGAGGATAGATTTAGTAATTGGCCAGATCTTCCTGCGCAAAGTCCCATAAATTTTTGAAATAGGCTTAAATCTCGAATTTGTTTCAGTGAGCGAATATCTCTTTCGAGGTAGGTTTCGATATAATTAGGGTAGTAGTCTTTAGGTGCAATTTGGCGGTCAAAAATAGCGGGGTATTGTCCTTGAAAGAGGGTTTCTTCTAGTGAAAGGGCTGGGGGTAGCTCCGCCATGGAAAAGGGGAGGAGCCTAAAAATGGCGACTCTTCCGGCGAGGGATTGGGTGACGGATTCCATCAGCAGGAAATTTTGTGATCCAGTGAGGATGTATTTTCCCATTTCAGCGGAATTGTCGACTTTTTCTTGGAGATACGAGAGTAATTCTGGGACTCTTTGGACTTCGTCGATGATTGCGCCAGTTGCATAATCTGACAGAAATAATTGAGGGTCAGTTTGTGCGCGATATCGTTCTTGGGGGTTTTCAAGTGTCACGTAGGGTTTATGGGGGAATAAGGCCTTGGCTAAGGTGGTTTTTCCTGATTGGCGAGGCCCTGCGATGAATATCACAGGGAATTTTGTGCCGAGTTCTTTTATTTTGTGTTCAAGGAGTCGTTTAATCATGCACTTTAGTGTACCGTTTTTATGTAATTTGTCAATTAAATTGACAAATTACATGAATTAGGAATTCGGTGTTTATGTCCTTTTTTGATCAAAAATCGCATTAAATATAGTATTTAGTGCAGGTATACTTATACTAAATGACTAAATTAGTCTTATTTTTGAAATTCTAATAGATTAAAATGGGCTTTGCGGGGTGTGGTGATTGAGCTCCTTTTCTCCCAGCCAGTAGCAAAATAGGGCCGCAGGGATTTGGAGAATCGGGAAAGGGTTGGAGACCTTTTTCAGATCGCTGTAAAACTTTGTGATGAGGTAACCGTGAGTCGCTGATTTTTTCTTGTAAAACAAGTTTAAGCCTAGGAGGTCTTTTTCGGAAATTGGGGATCGATATTTGACTTCAATCGGGATTGTTTTCCCCTCGCTTTCGACGACAATGTCTACTTCGTGGGTTTCTTTTTCTCGCCAATAGCTTAATTTTATGTTGTTTTGCAGGCTTGCGCAGTGACAATGTTTTAAAACGGCAGATTCGGCAAGAGTGCCTAGGGCCGTTGGATTTTCTAAATAACTTTGTCCTTTGAGGAATACTGCGGGTGCGATGGCCGGGTCTGAAAGATAGAGCTTGGCTTTCCCCTTTAATACTTCCTTCCCATACCCGAGGGGGCGGAGTCTATAAATGAGGTGTGTTGATTCTAAAAGATCTATAAAGCTGTCTACAGTTGGGCGTTTGAGCTCGAGTTCCTTGCACATCGTTTGAATGTGAGCGATGGCGCCATCATGAAGGCACAGGTACAGAAACACGGATTCCAATTCCGTGATTAAACGGACACCAAATAATGCCGTCATATCTCGTTTTAGAACTTTATCAATAATATCTTCTCGGATTAATTTTTGTGCTTGATAGATATCTCTGGTTAAGGTGGTTTGAGGGAATCCGCCCAAAAGTAAATACTGATGAAAATGAGGGATATATTCCGATGTCGTGTCTCGAACCTGAGTGAGCTCTGCGTCTGACCATTTGAAGACTTCTTGTAAGGTGTCGGGGGTGGGAAGTTTGGGCAGCTCGGTTTTTGTAATACGAAGATATTCGAAAAAGGAAAGCGTCGTGAGTTGTAGTGTATGCCATCTTCCTACCCCGGATTCTTGGCCGGCCTTGACGAGTGGGAGGGCTGATCCAGTGAATACGATTTGTCGGGTGGATTTATGAAAATCGACTTGATGCTTGACCCATGTGCCCCAATCTTTGATAAATTGAGCTTCATCAAGAAAAATGAACTCCTTCCCTTCTTTTTTGGGTTGTAAAGTTCGCCATGCGGTGAGTACTTTTTCAATGCCGGCGAGTTTTAATATGGGGTGATCAAAGGTGGCGTAAAGGATGTTTTCTGGTGGGGTATTTTCCTTGAGGAGCTTGCTGATGCTTTGTAACACTAGTGTTGTTTTTCCAATTTGACGTGCCCCTGAGAGCATAATAGCGCGGGGTGTTGGGGGGTTTTTAACCCAGGTATAAAGCTCTTTAAAGAGCGCTCTTTCCCAATCCGGAAGCCCCTGGATGGGTTCGTTTTTCCACCAAGGATTAAATGATCCTAGGATTGAAATAAGTTCTTCATTATCTATTAGCATCTTAAAATTCTAACTATTTTTTGCAATTATGTAAAGTATACTTATACTAAATGGCTAAATTAGTCTTATTTTTGAAATTCTAATAGACTAATTCTGTTCCATGGGGTTGTAAATGGAGATGAAGGTAATATCGTCGGTCTGGGTTTGGGAGGCGTGGCGGGTGATAATTTCTTGGCTCACGTTTTCGATAAAGTGATTCTCTTTTTGGTTGGTGTATTTTTGCAGGAGGACTTTGAGGCCCTCGATCCCAAATAGGTGCCCGTTTTTGTCTTTGATATCAGTGAGCCCATCGGTGAGGAGGACGACGCGGTCCCCTGGTGAAAGGGCAATTTCTTCTTCTTCAAATTCGGCGCGCTCGTACATCCCGACACAGCAGCCACCCGTGG
>JAHFCZ010000106.1 GCA_023249285.1 bacterium
ATTATGGTGACATACCGAGAGGGTACGTATACAACAAACACCGGAACGCGGCAGCTGGAGGCCCTTCAACTGTCCCGGGAGATCGATGCCAAAGCGATCACAACACGCTTATTGAACGCTGGACAGTCTATACGATTTAAGGGCGATCAGGCCTATTTTCATAGTGATTCATTCACCCTTCCACTTCGGGGCAAGCCTTCGTTGCAAATCCAAGTTGAGGCCGCTTGGTTGGACTACCTGAATGGGCAAATGCCGCCCAAAACCCCGGTGGAATTTGATGACCAGGCCGCCGTTATATTGCGAGATGCGGCCTTAAGACAAGCCTCTAAGTGGACCTTAAACGGTCAGGCGCATTGTTTTTTCACCCTTACTGATGGAAATGCTGAAGCCGTTACGTCGTTTCGTAGCGCGCTTACGTCTGGGAAACAGGTCTATGCCATGGCGTTATCCCCAGACCCCGCAACGCGGGCCCTCCAGTTCCATCGTCCGATGGATGATGCGGTTGAGGTCTCTATTGCATCGGGAGATAGACGCCCCACTGAGAAATGGATTTCGATTCGGACCTCACGCAACAATGGAGACACCTTTTATGTTCAAGGTACCCTGGCCAATTCTCGAGCCATTGCCGATCAACTTGCCAAAGTTGGCCAGATGCGTGTCTGCCAATTTGGAGACGCTCATTACCTCATGGTTCCCCGTGACGGCCAGGTCTATTTAGCCCCCATGGACACCCCCTCACTTGAGGCCAAGCGCAATGCATTTTCCAGAGCTTTATGTAATGACACCTTGTTTTCTAAGCTTCCCCTGCTCCATATCGTCGCTGACGCCGCATTTTCCCCTGAGTCTAGCCAACTGACCGTTGCTGGTGAGCATTTGCGCGTCGGTGATTTTGTGATGGTCGCCAATACTCAAGGCCAAACAACGGATCTTTTAGAGGTTACCAGCAAGAACAACAATGTCCACAAGGTCCAATCTTCACGTTCTCTTGACATCGAGGCGAAACAAGCTCGTTTATGCAAGTTTCTTGCCATGTTCGTCGCCACAGAACTTGCCATCACCGTAGGCCCGAGCATTCTACATTACGTCCGGTCTATAGACTGGAGTAACCCCGCTGCCGGAATGGCGCTGGGCTATGCCCTAGGCGGGGTGCCGGGTGCGGTTGTGGGCGGGGTCGTCACCGGGAGCCCCCGTGGCTGTCATGCGGACCCTATCGTTGATAGTGGGATTCCAGCCACCGTGTTTAACTTAACCGAAACAGACTATGCATTGGGTCACTATTGGACGGCAGCGATGCAGGGCCAAGGCCAGGATCCTATCCTGGTTTGGGACGTTCTTGCGCCTCCGCCAGCCCTTCAAATTTGTGGGGGGAACCTTACTGTAACTGCTTGTAAGGAAGAGCTGTTGCGTCTTTACGGAAATGAAATATCTCTGGTTCAATTCACCGAATGGTTTCAAAACCAGACGACTCCCGAAGGATTCAATCGGGCAATGGCCGCAGCTGCCTATACAGACCCTCAATATGTACCGGCAAGGGTTCTTGGCATCAACGAAGATGGTACTATTCAGGTCAATGCCCCTGTGGACCCCTTGACAGGACTGCTCCCTGTCGTGACCTACTTCCAACAAAACTTCCCGCAAGTACTACAACCCGATGGCACCTATACCCCCTTTGATGCTACCGGTATAGGGCCTGCAACGTTGGTCACCAGCCCGGCAACTAGTCCCTCGACCACCACGAGCACCACACCGGCTCCCCCCACAATTCCATCTACTACTTCATCCCCACCTCCCTCCTCATCCTCATCCTCATCCTCATCCTCATCCTCATCCTCAAGTACACGGACCAGCACGAGCACCACACTGGCTCCTCCCACAATTCCATCTACTAGCTCATCCTCAAGCTCCAGCTCGCGGACTAATCCACCGGCTAGCTCATCATCCCCATCCACAGCCTCGTCCGCAAGTTCTAGCACACGGACCAGTACCGGCAGCACCAGTACCTCTAAGGTGCCTACTAGTGCTTCCTCAAGCTCTCGGACTAATCCGTCAACAGTACACCCCACTAATCCACAAACTAGCGCTTCCTCAAGCTCCAGCAGACGGACCAGTCACAGCACCCCCTCTAAGGCGCCCACCGTAAGAACGACCACTTCGACGACAACCCACCACACTCCTCGACCGACCCCTCGGCCTACAACTCGGCCGGGCTCGCCACCACCATCGCATCTAACGACCACGAAACGACCGGCGCACCCCCATGGGCATGGGCACAGCCCCGACAGCCCTAGTGACCACAGCCCTAGTGACCACAGCCCTGGGCACAGGACCAGGGGCCGAAATCATAGACACTGAAATTTTTTCCCAAAAATCTCGATAAATGAATTAGGTCTCGTTGTAGCTTTAGGTGTTTATGATGGCCTCATGGTGGGAAAACTAACCATTATGTCAGTTTATCAAAAAAAATTTGGGGTCTAATTTATGCACCATTATTTCTTAAAAAACATGTCTATGCCTAGGCGGGACTCGATGCCTTCTGTTCAGGGTCATCAGATAGGTATTAGGACTCTGGATGAAACCATACCTGCAGGGCATGGCGGGCAGATTACCTATACACTCACCCTTGGGGCTGATGGCACGGTCGTGCCCGCAGCAAATGGCGTGGCCATTCCAGAAGGATGTGCCGCCGACAAAAAGACTCCAAGTGGTATTAAAGGCAAGCCGGTATCCCATGATGAAGCCATGGCACGTGCGTTAAGCGCCTTCAACAAGAGTTTGAAGGGTAACATGCAGGAAGAGGGAGGCTATTCTCACCACCCCCGCTACTATTTCTACTTTATCCTCGGGGAAAAGGGCAGTATTACCCCCATCGATATGACAAGCCCTGAAGCACTTCAACAACTCAAGGGCAAAGACGTGGACGTACGACGATTCCGAGTGGAAGGCGATTTTACCCCTGAGAATTCTCAGGCTGTGCTGCAAACCTTACGTCGGATGTCTTCCGCGTATAGTGTACCAAAGGAGCCGGCTAGTGCTCCAGCGTTGCCAGGTAAAGAGTCCTCTGACGGTGACGGCTTCTTGGCGCACGTCTCAAGAGCTATTTTTGGAAATGATCCTGAGACCGGAAAATCAGTACGGCAAGCCGCTGATAGTGTTGCCAGTGCGCTTAGCGTTGTCGCGGGGACTGTGACCGGTGCCGTCAGTAATTTTTGTCAATTTTGGTCAGATCACCACACTTTAGAGCAAGTCCATATTATCGACAACAAAGATATCCGCTCGTCGGCATCGCTTTACGGGGACGAATTAAGATTAGGCAAGACTGTTGTCAACCCCACAGACCGCGTTGTGATCTTCGAAAAAGGGGCGGTAGAGGTCTGGCCCTATTCGGATTTTTATGATCTCGTTGTAGATGTGAATACCTATTGGGCAAAGTCCCAAACGAAACAGCATCTCGCCAGTGGGGACGGGATTATGTTTGGCCCGAAGGGAGAGGCCTATTTATATATCCCGCGACCTGAGCAGCCTGGGCAGCCCGCCGTATTTACCCGCCTTCCTGATGAGCCCAAAAAATGGCAACGGGCCATTCAAAAGGTTTTCGAACAAATTGGGACACATACCTACACACCCACACCGCTTCCGAAAGAGCTTCAACTTGTAAGCGATGCAGGCGCTTATAGTAACCATGCGAACTACATGTCCGTACAGTGGTCGGTCAACGGGGTCCAGCACCTCTTTTTTGCGTTGATCCCCAATCCCCAAGACCCTAAAGCACCGCCGACTCTCCAGCCGCTTACTTCTTTTGAGAATATTCCTAAAGATGTACAGGTTGTCGCCTTGCCTTTGGCTAGTCGGAATCCCGCAGAGCGCTTAAAGTTGCTCGGGACCATTCCACTAGACCAACTGGTACCGGTTTCTCGTGGAGATAAGCCTGCACCGCCTGATGCGCAAGGACTCCATGTCCAGCTTACAGAAAAAGGGCACGTTATCTTTTCAAATGGTACGGTAGCCAATGACCCCGCACGCCGGGAAAAATATGCCAAAGCAGATCAAATGAATGTGATTACGTTTGGAGAGAAGCGGTACTTGGTGATTCCCAATCAAAATGGGGATGTCTTAGAGAAGCAACGCAAGGGATTTTTGATGCAGCCCATTCCTGCGGATTTGCAGCCCGGTGGCACACTGACCCCAGCCGATAAACAATCTGTTTTGGATGCTGCATTAAGATCTGAAGAGTCTCTGTGTGTCCTTCATTCTCTAGGGCGCGACCAAGTATTTGATGAAGAAGGAACCCATAGGCTTCGTGTTGGGAAAAACTCCCAGCGTACGAGAGAGGAAATGGGTCAGGCTATTCATGAGGGTGATTTTGTCGTTACTCTAAATGATAAGGGGCTCCCCACTTCGGCACTCTTTCAGATTCAACCTAATAGCATCAAGCCAGTGACCAAGGGACCTCGAGACAGTGACAAAGGAATTAAAGGGACCCTCAGAACCGCTAATGAGCTAGACCACGAAGAACGTATGAGTAGACTGGGATATACCCTTGCCGCAGTGGCTGCATTGCAACTGAGCGCCGCCTTTGTGGGCTATATGAATAGTGAAACCCCCAAACCCCCTCCTAAACCTACCCCATCGAGTGGAATTAATTGGGGTGGGGCTGTAGTCGGAGGTGCCCTTTGCGGTGCCCTATTTGGGCCTACAGGAGCTGCAGTATGTGGCGTGCTTGGGGGACAAATTGGTTCAGCTCAAGCAGAAGATGTCCCCTTAACAAGTACGTCAGAGTTAACCACGGCAGATCATGATCGTGGCTCATTTTTGTTAGGGCTACTACAGTCCGTCCAAAGCGGTAGAATGGATTGGAGTGGTGACGATTGTGCGCCCAATATTCCCACAGCAGACTGCCGAGCACTCTTTTCCGACCCCCTTTTTAATGAGGGGGAGGGGCACCTCTCACTAGTGCGATTATTAACTGCATGGAAAGACACTATGACTGCTGACCAGTTCAATCGCGCTGTGGCCGCCCTTGAGTATCGACAATTTGGCACTCTTCCCCCCAGTGTCATTAGTGTTAACCCGGACACCGGTGTCATTACGTTCCCCACACACCTGGATGCGGGCGGCTATGTACCGCTTCTCCCGCTTGTCGATCAATTACAGGACGCTGGGTTCGCCACCTTAGGGGAAGATCTGCTGGGGAATATTTTCTCTTACATTCCATTCCCCGAACCCACCCCACTACCTACTCAGGAAAGCGGGTCTGGCGAACCTACGACTAATCTGGTGCCCTTAAGCTCTTCTTTAGCGCAGTCCTCTGCAGCCCCAACTAATCCACAAACACTAGCCTCCTCCTCGGCTTCA
>JAHFCZ010000107.1 GCA_023249285.1 bacterium
CCCGCCCCGTCCGCAGCCCCCGCTGCTGCCGCCCCGGCCCCCACCCCCGAACCCCACGACGAAAAGCTCATTTCCGTAAAATCCCAAATGGTCGGAACGTTCTACGCCTCCGCCAAACCCGACACCCCCGCCCTGGTGAAAGCCGGTGACGCGGTCAAAGCCGGGCAAGTCATCTGCATCATCGAGGCCATGAAACTCTTCAATGAAATCGAATGCGAATTCAATGGCATCATCGAAAAAGTCTGTGTCGACAACACGACCCCCGTGGAGTACGGGCAAGAACTCTTCAAGCTTCGCCTCACCTAACCCTTGCAAACGCCATCAACGAAACAATGGCTACGCTACCCAAGCCAGCCGGATTTAAGTGAAAAAATCGCCGCGAGGTTGGGGGTTTCCCCCCTCGTGGCCCAGCTCCTCCTCAACCGCAATATCACCTCCCTCACTGCGGCGCAACAATTTCTAAACCCACTCAGTACCCTCAATCACCAATTCGACGAAGCCAGCCTGAGCGCAAGCCTCGACTTCATCCAACGCTGCATCGACCACCATCGCCCCATTTTTGTCTACGGCGACTACGACGTCGATGGCATGACGTCGACCGCAATGATGACCGAAGCCCTACGCCAAATCGGGGCCAAAGTCGAGCTCTATATCCCGCATCGCTTCCAAGACGGCTACGGGTTAAATGCAAACATTCTCCCGCATCTCATCTCCCACCAAGCCGGCCTCTTAATCACCCTCGACTGTGGGATTAGTAACGTCACTGAAATCGCGCAAATCAAAGCAGCCGGCGTCGCCGTCGTCGTCATCGACCACCACCCCCTCCCCCCCGTCCTCCCCAGCGCAGATGTCATGATCAACCCCAAATTCCTCCCCCCCACCCATACACTAGCCCCGCTATGCACGGCAGGCATCGTCCAAAAATGGATCGAATTCGCCGCCACTCGCTACCCGCAACTGAACCCAGAGGCCTCCCTCGATCTCGCCGCCCTGGGCACCATTGCCGATGTCGCCCCACTTTGGGGGGAAAATCGTCGTTTGGTCAGCCAAGGGCTCAGCGCCCTCTCCGCCCGCTCCCGCCCGGGCCTCCAAGCCCTGTTGGAAGTGGCTGAAAATGGCAAGCCCACGCTTTCCGTCCGCGATGTTGGGTTTACGATCGCCCCGCGTCTAAATGCCACCGGTCGCCTCGGTCACGCCAAGGTCGGCGTCGATCTGCTCATGGCCCCTACCCCAACACTCGCCCGCCCCATTGCCCTGCAATTACAACGTCTCAATGAAACCCGCCAGGCCATGGGCCAAAGCATTTTTGCGGACGCACTCACCCAACTCACCGGGAAATTTGGCACCCCTGGCCCCGTCATCGCCTTGGCCTCTGAAAACTGGCATGCCGGGATTATCGGCATTATCGCCTCGCGTCTGGTCGAAAGATTCTCCCGCCCAGCCGTCCTCATTGCCGTTCAAGACGGTATCGGCCGTGGCTCCGCCCGAACGATGGGCGATATCAGTATTTACAACCTGCTCAACGAATGTCGCGCGTTTTTCAAAACCTTTGGCGGTCATAAAGAAGCCGCAGGGTTTAGTATCCTGCCGGAAAACATCCCCGCCTTTCAAGCCCACATCACCCAAGTCGCCACGGCCACCATCCGGCAAGAAGACCTCATCCCCACCCTCGATATCGACATGATCCTCCCCCCCGAAGACATTTCCCTCACGCTGATCCGAACGTTAGAGGAAATCTCGCCATTCGGACAAGGCAACCCCACCCCCGTCTTCCATTGTGACAAGCTCCACGTCATCGAGGCCAAACAAGTGGGTAACGGCCAGCACCTCAAGGTCACATTTACAGATCCCAGCGGCCTGCGTATCATAGACGGCATCGGATTCGGTTTAGGGCATCAACTCAGTACCGTGTATCAACCCGGCATCGACATTGCCTTTCACCTCGAATCCAACACTTGGGGCGGCCGAGAAAGTGCCCAATTGCAGATTTTGGATATCAAATCACCATGAAATCGCCTAGCACCGACGAAGAACTCTGGACAAAGCTTAAGACCTACCTTCCGGACGTCTCCATACAAGAGGTCCAAAAGGCCTATGCTTTTGCCCAAAAAGCCCATCAGGGGCAACTGCGCCAATCCGGTGACCCGTACATCACCCATCCCGTCCAAGTCGCCTGTATTTTAGCCGACCTCCAACAAGACACTGCCACCCTCTGCGCGGGCCTCCTCCACGACACCATGGAAGATTCTGGAGTCACCGCCGAGACCCTCACCCAAGAATTCGGGGAAGACGTTTATACGCTAGTCGAAGGGGTCACCAAGCTCAATAAATTCTCGTTTGAATCCAAAGAAGAGGCCCAGGCCGAAAACTTCCGCAAAATGTTCTTGGCCATGGCCAGAGACATCCGCGTTGTCATTATCAAGCTCGCGGATCGTCTACACAACATGCGCACCCTCAAATTTGTGCCCGCGGACAAGCAAAAACGCATCGCCAAAGTCACCCGCGATATTTTCTCACCCCTCGCCCATCGATTGGGCATGTGGCACGTCAAATGGGAACTCGAAGACCTCACTTTTTATTATTTACAATACGATGAATTCCAGGAAATTAAACGCCTGGTCGCCGCCAAACGGGGAGAACGCGAAGGCTATGTCAAAGAGTTCATCACTGAGCTCGAAGCCCTCCTCAACGACCAACACATTCCAGCCAAAATCACGGGTAGACCCAAGCATTTTTACAGTATTTACAAAAAATTGATCACCCAAGAACTGAGCTTTGATGAGCTCTACGATGCCTTGGGCGTTCGGGTCATTGTCCCGGATATTCGGGGCTGCTATGAGACCTTGGGCGCCGTGCATTCTGCCTTCAAACCCATTAACGGCCGATTCAAAGACTACATCGCCATGCCCAAATCCAATATGTATCAATCCCTGCACACCACCGTCATTGGCCCCAAAGGGAAGCCGGTGGAGGTCCAAATCCGCACCAACGACATGGACCAAATCGCCGAATATGGGGTCGCCGCCCACTGGCGCTACAAAGAAGGAAAAAATGTCAATAAATTCGACGCCGATTTTGCCTGGCTGCGGCAAATCATCGACCAACACCAAGAAAAAACCGCCCCGGCGGATTTCTTGCACGACCTCAAAATCGACCTTTTCATCGACGAGGTTTTTGCCTTCACCCCCAAAGGCGAGGTCCAAACCCTCCCACGAGGCGCCACCCCCATTGATTTCGCCTACAAAATCCATACTGAGATTGGGCACCGTTGCATCGGAGCCAAGGTCAACGGCCACATCGTCCCCTTAGATTACACCCTCAAAAGCGGGGACCGGGTCGAAATTCTCACCTCCAAAAAAGCCCAACCCAGGATCGATTGGCTCCAATTTATCCACACCGGCCAGGCCAAAAACCGGATCAAGCAATGGTATAAACGCCAAAATGCCGAAGACAACATCCAAAAAGGAAAAATCAAGCTCGATAAAGTCCTCTTGGTCAGTGGCTTGGTCCCCAAAGAAGTCCTCACCAAATCCTGCATCGAGCTCATTTTAAATAAAGTCCATTTGAATACCCTCGAAGAGGTCTATCTCCATATCGCACAAGGGGATTTAAGCGTCAAAGATGTGGCCGATGTTATCCAATCCACGGTCCCCCAACCCGTCGATATAGAGCCGATTCTCCCCATCCCTCCCCCCGAAAAGCTCCAAAAAACCACGCTCAATGACATTCAAGTCCTGGGCGAAGACAACGTCATGGCCCACATTGCCAAATGTTGCACGCCAATCCCCGGAGAGGCGATTATCGGGTTTATTACCATGGGCTACGGCGTGTCCATTCACCGCTCAGACTGTAAGCAAATCTTGAATATGGACCCCACCCACCAAGCCCGTGTGGTTGAGGCCAAATGGACGACCCAAGTCTCTCGCCAGCTCTACACCGCCACGCTCCGAATCGAGGCCTTTGACCGCATGGGGATTCTCAAAGATATTTTGAATACCATTTCCGAAACCAAAACCAACATCCAAGAGGTCAAAACCAAGACCGTCTCCAAAGGCGGGAAAATGCGCGCCACGATCACCTTCGAAATCCGGGACATCAAACACCTCAACCACGTCCGCAATGCCATCGCGAGTATTGCCGATGTGCTCTCCATCATCCGGGTTCGCTCGGAGCGATAAAGAACCCCTAAGATTTTCTGCACTTGATTTCCATAAAAATGGTAAGTATACTAATTTCATAATTTTTTAACACAAGGAACCCTCTATGGGACTCATTCACACCAAAATTTCACTTAAAAACCCCAAAATATCCGAGTTCAAGGCCATTGAAACCACTGCCTTGGTAGATACCGGGGCCTTACATTTATGCATTCCCGAACATTTAGCTATTCAACTTGGCTACGACTTGGACAACAGCTTTTCCAGAGAAGTCTCTACTGCAGACGGCAAAAAACACATTGTGCCCTATGTGGGGCCAATTCAGGTGTCTTTTCAAAATCGCACCTGCTTTACCGGCGCCTTAGTTCTAGGGGATGAAGTCCTCTTGGGGGCCGTTCCAATGGAAGATATGGATTTGGTACTCAGTCCGGCCAAACAAGCCGTAATCGTAAATCCAGAGAGCCCCAACATCGCCGTTTCCATCGCCAAAGTGCTAAAATCAACACCAAACCCATGCTGATCCGGGATAAGGACCGTCAATCACTGCAAGCCATTTTCGCCTCTGTGCAAACCCCCTTCGAAGTGTGGGCCTATGGCAGTCGAGTCACTGGCACTGCCCACGACACCAGCGACATTGATTTGGTGCTCCGAACGCCAGACCTAAGCCCCCTCCCCATGGAAGTTCTCGTCACCCTCAAAGAAAAGCTCCAAGACAGCAACATCCCCGTCATGGTCGATCTCTTCGACTGGGCCCGGCTTCCGAGCGCGTTTCACGCCAACATTTTGAACACCTATGAGGTCCTTTTTCCAAACCCCCATGCCCTTTAAGGCTCTGTTGCGAAATACCCTAATGATCCCATTTTCGGCTTCCTCATTTGGAAGAACCAAACCGTGTCAGCCGAGAAATGTGCCCTTTGGACATTTCGCTAACATCGCGCTCATTATTGCCTCGACCAACCCCCATAAATGCCAGGAGATTCAAACGCTTCTGTCTGATCTCAATGTGACCGTGCAATCCATGGCCATCGACGTTCTAGAAGACGGGATCACGTTTGAAGAAAACGCCCTCAAAAAACTCGAAAATCTCCCCCCCAAACCCGACACCTTTTATCTG
>JAHFCZ010000108.1 GCA_023249285.1 bacterium
GCCGCCAACCCCCACCACCTTTTCCTTCTTCGATAATACGCATTTCCAAATGTTTGCCAAAGATAAAGTGTGGTACCAACGCAATGTGACTGGCATTAACGGGTTCGTGCTCGGATCTCCATCTTTCGGGCTTGGACAACCCACGCCTTCGGCGGTTTTCGATGCCGTGTCCACTGTTAAAATCACGGGCTCAGTGCTGATGGTGCCCACCTCTGCGATAGTGACTTACGGGTCTACCGCGAGTACAAATTTGTACGTAATGATGGGGAAATGCAATGTGGCCTCGATTGACTTGATCGTCAACGCAACTCCCGTCACCGTTAACCTGGTCGTCTCCAATAACATGGACATCACATCCAGCATTTCGCGGACCTTGTTGATTAAGGTCAGATACCTGGGAACCCAAAACCTCAAAGGCCTCCAAATCAGCGCGGCGCTCAAGTCTGGCGTGCGTACCTACAAAATCCTCTGGCCGAACGGAGATGCGCCCGTGTTTACCAAAATAAAAGGCAAAGAGGATTGGATCTATCTCTACTGGACGGGGCCGAATTGGCCGAAGACGGCGGTAGGGACGACCAATTCGGTAGGAGAATACTATGGCATTGTATCGTTCAATCACTAAGGGCATAGGCGTGGGGCTCCTCATGGGGATTTTGGTCGGGATTGCAATCCCAGCTTGGGCCAATACCCGGACCTTTATGGCGCATAAACTGTTTTTTATCGACAATCGGGCCTTGTCTGGGGATTATGACAAGGGGCTTGGCATTGGGGGATTGCCCGCGAATGTCATTGGGCTCCAAGTGTCCGGGAATGCACGCTTTAAAAATAGTGTCGGAACGACCCCATTGGCCACCACCAATCCAGCTATTGATTGGACAGCGGCAGCACATCAACTACTCACCATCGAAAATTCAGCAGTGACACAGAGCATTACCTTTACCAATCCAGGGAATCCTTGTTCATTGCTGCTGGTGGTCTATCGCAACATTGGGGTTACCTTCCCGTCATCGGTCTTGTGGCAATCCGGGGGGACCGTCACCTTCCCCAAACCGGATTCGACGAATGCCTCGTATCAGACGGGGTACCAAGAAGATGTCATCGGGTTTATTTACGATGGAACCAACTACATTGGGATTGTGAATAAAAACTTTAAAGGGACCACCAGCAACACCGGTCGCTAAAGTTCCCGACGGTGAAGGTGTGTGGGCAGTTTTGCACGAATCTCATGTAAATGCGCCAGATCAAGCGTGGCGCTGATGAGTCCTTCATCCGAGTCGTTACCTTGCGCAAGCAACTGGCCCCAGGGGTCCACGATCATACTGTTCCCAAACGTTTTGACATTTCGGGCGCCGAGTCCAACTTGGTTAGGCGCGAGTACAAAACACTGGGTTTCGATGGCACGTGCACGGAGTAAGACCTCCCAGTGTGCGGCCCCCGTTGTGGCGGTAAAAGAGGCCGGTACCGCAATCAATTCCACCCCAGATTTGGCATAATGGGTATAAAGGCTGGGGAAACGTAGGTCATAACAAATGGAGAGTCCAATGGGGATATCCCTAACCGCGGCCATAATAGGGGTCGCGCCAGGCGTAAAAGATCGAGATTCCTGAATGCTGCGCTCATCCACCACCGCATCAAAAAGATGGAGCTTCCGGTAGACGGCCAAAACACCTTTGGGCCCAATGAGGGCGGAGCTATTGTAAAAACGATCGGATACCGGGCTGATTTCGCAAATGCTGCCGGCCAAGATCCACACGTGATGCTGAGCCGCAAGGTCGATAAAGGGCTGGGTACTCGGGCCAGGGATCGTCTCTCCCACATAGTGGGGCCCCCGATAATTAAACATTTCCGGCAAAGCAATAAACTGAGCCCCCTCCAAAATCGCCTGACGACAAAACGCCAAGGCCTTATGGAGATTCGAAGGCAAATCCTGCTGGGCATCGAGTTGAATCAGGGCAACGTGTAAAAGTGGGCTCATATCCTCATTCTAATCTAGACCCTATCGCACTTCAATGTTAGACTCCAACCATCATGATCGAACGCTATAGCCGTGAAGCCATTAAAAAAGTCTGGACCCCTGAAAACAAGTTCCAAAAATGGATGGATGTTGAGCTCGCAGCCTGCAAGGCCCACGCGGAGCGGGGCACTATTCCTTGGGAAGACTACAACATCATCGTCCAAAAGGCACAATTCAAGGTGGCCAGGATCGATGAAATCGAAGCCGAAGTCCATCATGATGTCATCGCCTTTTTAACCAACGTTGCCGAGTATGTCGGTCCTTCGTCGCGGTATGTGCATTTAGGCCTGACATCCTCAGACGTCGTGGATACAGCATTTAGCCTCCTCATCCAGGATGCAGGGGCCTGTTTACTTGAAGCCTTAGATGCCTGTGCCGAGGCCATTAAAACCCAAGCCATGACCCACAAAATGACCCCCGCGATGGGGCGTACCCACGGTGTGCATGCAGAGCCGACGACCCTAGGTCTCAAGCTCACCGTATTCTACGAAGAGTTTCAACGCAATCGTGAGCGCCTTGTGGCGGCCTTGGCCACCACCAAAGTCGGCAAGCTTTCGGGGGCAGTGGGTAATTTTGCACACATGCCGCCTGAAGTGGAGGCCCGCGTCTGCGAATTGCTGGGGCTCACACCGGCCAAGATTTCCACACAAGTGCTTCAACGCGATCGTCACGCCCATTTTATCACCACCTTGGCGATTATCGGGGGGACCTTGGATAAATTGGCCACTGAGATCCGCGCCCTTCAAAAAACCGAAATGAATGAGCTGGTGGAGCCTTTTTCGGATAAGCAAAAAGGGTCTTCGGCGATGCCTCATAAACGTAACCCCATTCTATGTGAACGGATTTCAGGCCTTTCCCGTACCCTTCGCGGCTATGCGATCACGGCATTGGAAAACCAAACCCTTTGGCATGAGCGTGATATTTCGCATTCTTCGGCAGAACGCATTATTTTCCCCGATGCCACAATTAACCTCGATTACATGTTTGGGATCATGACCCGGGTGATTTCTGGGATGAGTGTAAACGTGGACCAAATGAAAGCCAATATTTCCAAGTCTTCCAATGTGTTCTATTCCCAACAACTGCTCCTGAAGTTGATTGAAAAGGGAATGCTCCGCGAAGATGCCTACCGCGTTGTGCAGCGCAATGCCCACGCAGCCTTCGATTCAGGCACCTTATTTGACGACAAGGTCCGCCAAGATGAACGCATTACCCAACTGGTCAGCGAAGACGAATTCAAAGCCATTTTTAGCCTGGATTGCTATCTGCAACACGTCGATACTATTTACAACCGCGTATATTACGGGTAAGGATCTGGAGGCGGCACCCAGATTCGAACTGGGGATGAAGGTTTTGCAGACCTCTGCCTTACCACTTGGCTATGCCGCCAGACTCCAAAAATGAGGTCACGATTATAAAGGACAAACACCAATGACGCAAGGATATCTCTCCGAAGAACTCGAAATGGCCAGACGGGTCCAAGAAGGGCTATTGGCGATCTCTATGCCGGAATTGCCAGCGGTCAAAATTGGGAAACGGTGTCATCCCGCCCAGAGTATTGGGGGTGATTTTTATGTCATCCGGTCCAACCAAATCCAAGGCCAATCCAAGGCGGTGATTCCGGGGGTGGTCCAATACTCGGATCACCGTCAAGGCTGTGTGGATATGGTCATTGGGGATGTGGCCGGGCACGGTGTCTCGTCCGCACTCGTCATGGCCCTGACCGCCGGGTTAATGCGCGAAATTTTACGGGTGGCCAAAACGCCAGCCCTGGCCTTTGCCCAAGTGAATGACACCCTCAAGACCTACATCGGCAACTCTCAAATTCGATATGTTACGGCCTGTCTCGTGCGGTATTTCCCCGAAAGCCATCGGTTAGAATGGGTGCGCGCTGGACACCCCAATCCCTTGGTCCTCCGAGACGGGGAGATTATTGAGCTTCAGGCAGACGGCGTATTCTTGGGGATGTTTGACAAGGAAACGTACGAACAAGCTGAAATGACGCTCAGACCTGGCGATCGGGTGATTCTGTATACGGACGGATTGACTGAAGCCGTGAACAAAGCGGGCGAAGAATTCGGCGAAGAGCGACTCCGATCCTTGCTCAGCAGTAGTAACTTGGAGTCTGTGGAAACCCAGCTCGACCGGATCTACGATGAAGTGGCGGCCTTTAGTGACCATCAACCGATCAAAGACGACCAAACGCTAATTGTGATGGAGGTCGCGTAACCCAATGTGGCAACAAATTGTAAACTGCGTCAAATTTGAAGGTGAAAAATTTCGAAAACACCAAGAAACCCTGGGCGTCGAGCGCGACATCGAAACCCAAATTAACGGCCAACCTCGCCGTTTTGTAACCGTTCCTGCGGCTGAAGAGCCCCTCATTGCGGGGGCGACTTGGGCGGAATCCGAGTTGGCGTATCCACGCCAAAGTATCAGCTTGAACCGAAACGAAGTGTATCGCCTAATGGTCCAGTTCCAAGAACGCGCCCTGCTCTACAAGAAAATTGCAATTGGCCACAGCGCCGCACTCGCGTCTGCCAAGGATCTCTTGGTATCGGCGGAGGATCTCACACTGCAAAATGCCGTTTACCGATGCATTGGCGAGTTTCCAAGCGTTGCACCCGCAATTCTATTGCTATCCGGGATGATCGATGTCCAAACCGTGGATCTCGCAGCACGGCTGGGGGTTTGCATCATCATTTCGCGCTTGGCCCCCACCGGGCAGGCCGTACAACGGGCGGGTGAGCATAATCTAACTGTGGTGGGTTTTGCACGCGGTTCTCACTTTACGGTCTACGCAGGCAAGATTAATTAGGTTCTGCTGACGCAGAATAATAGTCGCTATTTTGTCGCTTAGCGGGGAACTCTTTTAAGTAATCTGCTACAAAGCTGCATGAATCGGGCATTTTGCAACGGCACTAAATGATGCGTGGGTAGGGTGCTGAGATGTCTGGGTGTTCCAGAGGCGCTCGTCGGGGGTACTAGATGACGGGGTAGCGTCAGCGCTGGGAGTAGGGGAGGGACTGGTGGGGACCTAAACAAACAGTGCTCGCGGACCTGTTGAAGGGTCTCACGGGGCAATAGAGAGACTCGGATCAAGGCTTCGAGGGCATTTGTGATTGCTAAGCAGGTCTTTTCATCGGGGGGGCTTGATATTAAAATGCTGGACTCACCCTTGCTGTTTGCAACTGGGCCAAGGTCAAGTAAAGGAGTCATT
>JAHFCZ010000109.1 GCA_023249285.1 bacterium
GAGCAATCCCAAAGGGATGTAAAGAGTGATGGCACATAGTGTCGCAGCAAAGTGGGGACTGTTGCGAAATAGCAAAATTGAGACCACCTATTGATTCATGCCCTGCTGCCACTAGAGCTCATCACAACGGGTGCCAAGCTTCTAGACTCCATTACAACGGGCTCTTCTAGACTGGGTTGAGTCGTAACTGGAACACTCTCTTGCTGGAAGAAGAGCCCATCCAAAGTGGCCTGGTCTGCTCTAGAGCAATACGGTCTTGCCTCAGCGATAAGGGGTCTAAGCTCTGCGACAAACTCGGGTGTCAAACGGATGCCATGCGCCCGAAAAAATTGATCAAGGGTCGCCAAGGTTGTAATGTCAGGCGCTCTACTGTATACAAAGATAGAGAGAAAAGCACGATCGTTTTCCAAGCAATGTCCTAAAAACATCGAGCAAAATGCAGGTAGGGAAGTTAAAACCCAGCGGGGTCCGCAAACAGGTAAGGCCAAGCTAGTTTTAACCCAATCTTTCTCGGTTTGGTGTAGGCATTGGTAAACGATTCTGTAACAATTTTGATAGAACCGCCTACTTACTAGTCCCAAGGAGGGATCAAGTCCAATTTGTCGAGCGTGCTCAACTGCTATTTCTAGGTCTCTCAAAACAGGGGCTAAAGCCATTTGAAGCTCTGGATGTGAGTAGTTTTCACCAAGACACGGCTGCGCCCCGCAAATGTCAGTAAATCTTACGCCAAGATTGCGAGAAACAGAATACATTCGAAATTCCATAAACAAACAGAGGAGTCTCTGAAGTTCTGGAGAGCCCGGTTCGACGATGTGCGCTTGATGACAATAAGTGGCCGCTTGTCTAAAGCAGTCCACATAGTTATCCAGACCGCCCGCGCGCCAATGGTCAACAAGTTGCTCCAAAACTGCCACAACGGTAAGTGGCGCCATTCTAATTTCACGCGCGCTCAATCGAGTAAGAAAATTCCTGAATAATCCCGAATATACCTCCGATACAGATCCAAATGTGTAGGTGGGTGGAGAAAATGGGCAGAGGTATCTTGTCCAGGCCGTGGCTCCTATCTCTTTTCTTATTGTGCCTTCAGACCAACTGATGTTGTTCGCCCGCATAAAATCGGCTACCGGCTGAACAGCCGCTACTGTAAGGGGTTCACGAAAGCCAGGGAGAAAACACCCCGGTGGGAAAAGTATCCTCGTAAAAGCATACGAACAAAACGCAACTCCACGAGCTCTCATTTCTGCACAAAGCAGATCTATCTGCGGAGTATCTCGCGCTATGATTGCCTCGATCAGGGTCCCGTTGAGCACTTCTGGGGAGCGGGGCCCCTCGTGACGTGGACTAGGGATGACTGAGCTCTCTGGTGTACGGGAGACTGTAGATGCTTTGACTGTTGCATCAATTTGGCTTTTTAAGTCCGCATATCGTTTGCTCTTCAACCAATCCGCCCCAGCAAACATCTGCAATGTTCTAGAGCGCTTGGCTGAGCTTGTTTCACCGAGAACCCCAAACAGATGGGCCGCAATCGCGTCAGAAATTTTTTCTGTTGCTGAAAAAAGGCCCCTATTCAACGCATCTATGGTGCTCTGTATCCCTTGGCCTGTAGCTAAATCAAATATGGCCCCCAATTCCGGAGCATCTCCTTGTACAAAAGGAGCCGAAAGCATTGCAACAGGCCCCATGAGGCTGTCGCAACGAGTTTTGATTGCCCAGCAAACGGGAGACTCACCAACCCTCTCTTTCAATCCTTCATAAAACGCTTTCCTCAACTCATTACTTGGTAGACTGTGGAGCAGACCCACCAAATCTGACAAGTGAGAAACATCCTGGGGGCCACCTGGGCGGGATGGCTGGGCTATTGTAAGAACGCCGACCTCAGGACTGGCCATCCAACGTATCACTTCAGACAGTGGGGGATGCATCCCAGTGAGATCGCCAGGAGAATTAGATCCGCCATAAAGTGCCGACAAAAATGGGTTAGTTGTCGTAAGCTCATAGAGCAGATGTGCGTTCGATTCTTCTGAATCCAGACTTTTGAGCATTGCCACCGTGTCTGGTCTATTTGACTTAAATCGATTATTAAACCCCTCTTGTACCACCCTGGCTAATTCAACCGGATCCACGCTAATGGGAGTGTCGCAAACAGTGGCGGCGCCACACGCTACTAATGAATCCATTCCCTCGTAAAACCGTCTTCGTGATTCCCCACCAGCAAACCCTTTGTTAACTAAAGCGGCACTCACAAGCTGTTCAAAATACGCCTGCACCATCATGTGTATTGCTCTAGCGGCATAGCCTGACCCACTATCATTAAAATACCCTAGTCTCGCCTTTTCAATAGTCTTGGTCAGTTGAAGTTTTTCCTGCTGGCCACATTGCCTACGACTTCCCCCGGCGGCATCTACACATTCTCGAATGAACGATTGACGATCAAATGTCGACTCCTCCTTATGGCTTTCATCTATGATTCGAACCAGAGTTTTGAGATCTAATGGCGAACATCTTTCAAGATATCGATGGGATGTTATCAGATCCATCGTTGCACCAGATAACCAGGCCTCGCTTCCCCAGGTTACTAGCTGAGGGGTTATTGTCTCCCTTAGGGGACCAAAAGCCTGCTGATCAATAGCCTGATCTAGGCTATGGGGAACATCTAACTCAACAACAGGCACACATGGAAGTCCACGATAGGTTGCCTGATGAGGAAGTCTTGGGGAGAGGTCGAACCAATAGGTGAGCCAGTCCGATATTTGACCACGCAGAGTGGCATCCGTCGGTGCAGTCGCTACCTCCGGTGCAGTCGCTACATCTAGGAGCTGTTCAAAAAAAAACTGGAGCGTTTTTGGTTGAGCCGGTGTGTGATCTGCTGAAAGCGGGCTAGGCTTTTGAGAGCAGGCGAGTCCTTTATAAAACACTCTGAGCATTTGTTAGTCCTTTTTGGGGGTAGTTTTTGGTGACAGTAGATGTGAAAGTATAGAGCCTACTACTAACTATAGGTCAAACGGTAGGGGCGGTTTTACCTTTGGGCGGGCATACACTGAGCGTGAATACCAGGGCCACAGCGAGCTTTAGCCTGTCGGACGCCCTGAGTGACGCGACCGGTCTTATCGTATCGCCGATTAATTTGGGGGTCCATGCTGAAATTAAAGCCGGAGCCCACAAACAAGTCACGCATCAGGAAAATGCCCTCCAAAAAACCCTCATCAAAGAAGCCGGGTACCAGGTCGGGACGCGCTCCGAAACGCAGTTTTTGCACCATGCCATGATGTCCTCTCAGTTGAGCACCACGTTTTCGATCACGACCGAGGAAGGAGGCCCCTATGGGGCGGCCACTCAAAAGGTGTTCGACGGGGTGAGTCCCACCTCCCTCAAGGATTTAAAAGCCCAACATCCAGCACAATTTGAGGCCGTTCAGACCTTGCTTGCCGATGCCAAAAGCGGCGATCAAATCGAGGTTCAGTATCGGCTGCCCACGGCATTGGTCGTCAAAGCGAATGAGCTGGCCGATCCAGCGAGTGCCCAGTACAACCCCAAAGCCGCCAAGGCCTTGGTGGCAGACAAATCCAATTACGAGCTGGCCAGTGTCCGACGGGTTCTTTTTCTCAGCTATCTCCAACCGATAAAATAATATTTAAAAGCTTCTTAGAACGAGTCGATATCATTGATCTGAACGGTTCTCGTGTGGACTATATGTCGCTTTGTGTTGAATTTCGAAAAAAATACAAGCTCAAGCTCCCAGACGCCATTATTGCAGCTGCGGCCTCTATTAGCAAAGCCATTCTTGTCACAGAAGATCAACAATTTTTATCACTCCCGACGTCTATAAAAGTGATGTCCTGGAAAAATTAATTTTTCCCGGGGTTCCGAATTTTGAGTCTGCAATAATTTCATCAAATACACGATAACGTCATCAGGAAAATAAACACTGATGTCTTATCTCAACAAACACGTCTCCTGCCCTGATAGCAGTCTGGTTCAGCGTCACCACACGATGGCCGCAGGATTTCGATTGGTTTCAAGAGCCTGCATCGAAGCAGCTTGTTTTCAAAAAGACCCTTCGCAAATTCTGTTCGAATGTATTTTTGCAGTGGGGACGACAAACTCCGACAAGCCAACCCAATCCTGGTGGGAGACAGTGTTACCCACCGCGATGACCGGAGAGTCCGCAGATTTCGCTGATAATCTAGTCAAAGCGCTAAGAGCCGCCACGCTTCCCGGAGTTGTAGGGACACTCCAGGCTGCCTGGGGTGTCGGAGTCGGGGCCTTTGGACTCACCGTCCTGTTAACATGGCTGAGATGGTCTGGCTCAGAAGTCCTCAACGCCAAGATCGCCCAAAAATTTGTGGAGACCATTGGGGCAAACTTCTCCCCTGAGGAACAGGCCATTATGAGTATTTGGGTCAAGGCCGCTCTCAGTACAGGGGAGGCTTTTTTACCCCAAGTCCACCGAGGCCCCAACGGGGAACTTGTTATCCAGCGTGCCCATTGGGGTTCTGATTCTTCCTTCAGCATCCTCACCCCCCAATGGCGGATTGATCAATGCGGTGAAAACTACAGTATTACGGGGTATCCGGCGTCCTTATGCTGGCAAGGTGCTCAGGTCATCGAAATAAAGGAAGAAGGCAATTCAACAACTCGGCAGGTTTCTATCACGCTTAACGAAAATGGCCAAGCCTGCCTCACCGGGAAAGACAAAGGAGCCTTGAGTGAAGCAGCGACCCTTCTCGGGATTCAACAACCTTCACTAGAGAGTCAAATAAATGCCGCCGCCGCCCTTATTCCCTTCCCAGGGGTCCTTGCAGAGGCCGTAACCCCAAGTGAAATTTCAACAATAAACCGTTTGGCCACCCTTGGATTTCAGCACTCCACCGTTGAGGGGTATCAGGTCTTTTCGACCCGGAATATAGAATTGACAAACGTAGGTGAAGTTCTTGGAAATCTTCGACCGGGCAGTGTGGTTGGGATGGGTGAACGTCATAGCGATATATCAACACTCCGCAATCTAGTCGAAATCCTAGAAGCCAAAGACCTACTAGCCAAAGCCAAGAAAAAGGTGATCATTCTTACAGAAGGTCTTTCAGCTGACAGGCAATTTGAAACAGTAGGTGTTGTTGGAATGGAGGATCAAAAAGCTTGGGAAAAAGCAATGAGGGTTGAATCTGAAACAAAAGTTACTCAATGCACGACTCCAGAAGATTTA
>JAHFCZ010000018.1 GCA_023249285.1 bacterium
AGGACATAGTCTGCAGTCAGGCTATTCATTGAGGCAATGTTGAGTTTTAAGTTCAACGCCGTTTGCTGCGCTGTCGATACCGGTTTGCTCGCATCCGCCGTGTTGTCTACGTTGCCCAACCCCAAGCTCGTCCGACCTGTTGCAGCCGTCAATCCTGTTGACCCGCCATCCCACTTCAAGCGATCCGTGTACGCTGTGTTATAGTTCGCCGTCGCAGTCTTCAAAATGTACGTGTTCATCGACGTGATATTCAATTTCAGATTCAACGCTGTTTGCTGCGCTGTCGATACCGGTTTGCTGGCATCCGCCGTGTTGTCTACGTTGCCCAAGCTTAAATCCGACTTGGAAATCGAGAGTTTTGAAAAAGGTATCGCTGCCCCCGCCGCGATTTTCGCTGACGTCACAGCTCCATCTGCGATCGCATTTGTGGTCACCCCACCGGGACTCAATCTTACATTGAGACTACTGATGGCCAGGCCAGGGCCTGCTGTATACGCCGAAAACACAGATACAGATACTGCTGTCCAGGTCGTCCCATTCCATTGGATCACTTGTCCGGTGGTCGCAGAATCTTGGGCCAATTTGCTCAGGGAAATAGAACGTGCTGTGAAATTTGAGGAAGTCACACTCCCCGCTAGCGATGCGGCTTTGTCCGAATACCCTGATTTCAGGGTATACACTGAGCTTGCATTAAAGACCCAAAACGCCTCTTCACCATCCAACGTCACACTAAATTGCGTGTCCCCTGACAACTCTTCAGGTTTGATGGGGTTATTGGTCGGGTCGATTGACCCCACCAGAATCTTGAATACCCCATTCGTAATCGTCACATTGGGGTGGACTTCCGTCCAATACGGGGTGGCGCTTCCCGATCGATACATTTTGATGGTGATGTTTTTGACTAACGTCCCTGCTAAAGATTGTTGGGTAGGGCTGAGCTTGAGTTCAAGGCTAAATGTGTTCGGATTTGCGCCCACAACACTGGCCCAGCAGCAGACTGCAAGCAATGCCAGGCATAGCCCCCAAATTCGGTAAACGCCCTTTTGGTTCATATCAGGGGTTTTCCCAGATTGAGGCGAATTGAAACCCGTTTTCTAGAAGTCTTCTTCCGGAAACGGCTGTTGTTTAAGGTGTTCGATTTGGTCTCGAATCACGGCCGCCACTTCAAATTCAAGATTTTGGGCCGCGTCTTTCATATCGTGTTCGAGCTTAGCAATCAGGGCAGGGAGCTTGTCCGGGGCCACCGATTGCACCTCGGCCTGCATCGCTTTGATCTTCAGGCGATCCTCAGAACGGATATCCTTGATTTCTTTTACAATGCTTTTCGGCGTGATGTTGTGGGCCTCGTTATGGGCGAGCTGGATCTGGCGACGGCGGTTGGTTTCTTGGATGGCCTTCTCCATCGAATGGGTGAGCCGGTCAGCGTACATCAGTACTTTCCCATTTACATTTCGTGCCGCACGACCAATGGTCTGAATCAGCGACCGCTCGTTTCGCAAAAAGCCCTCTTTATCCGCATCCATGATGGCCACCAAGGACACTTCCGGGAGATCCAACCCCTCTCTGAGGAGATTCACCCCCACCAGTACGTCGAATTTCCCCACCCGTAAATCATGTAAAATATCGATCCGGTCTAGGGCTTGAATGTCGGAGTGCAGGTACCGGACTTTGATGCCCTTTTCTTCCAAAAAGGTGCTGATATCTTCCGACAACCGTTTGGTGACCGAGGTAATGAGGACCCGTTCTTTTTTGGCAATTCTTTTGTGGATTTCCTCAATCAGATCATCCATTTGGTGCAGGGTAGGCCGCAGCCCGATCTCAGGATCCACGAGCCCGGTCGGACGGATAATTTGCTCGACAATTTCGCCTTGGGATTTTTCCAATTCGTAAGGCCCTGGGGTCGCCGAGACATAAATGCACTGATGGACTTTTGATTCAAACTCCGCGAATTTGAGAGGGCGATTATCGGCGGCGGAAGGCAATCGAAATCCATATTGAATCAGGGTGTTTTTCCGAGATCGATCCCCTTCTTGCATCCCGCGAACCTGGGGAAGCGTGACATGGGACTCGTCGATTACGGTCAAAAAATCGGAAGGGAAAAAGTCCAGCAACACCCCCGGGGCCTCCCCAGGTTGGCGTCCTGAAATAATGCGAGAATAGTTTTCAATCCCCTTGCAGTAGCCCATTTGGGCCATCATTTCCATGTCGTACTTGGAGCGTTGCTCGATCCTCTTGGCCTCCACCACGCGATCTTCGGCCATAAATTGGGCGACTTGGGCAGTCATTTCTGCCTTGATCTGGGCCAGGCACTCTTGGAGGTCCCGGTTCACCACATAGTGGGTAGCCGGAAAAACGTCGATCTCGGTCCGCTCTTCAATAATTTCAGCCGATACCGGATGAATACGCCAAATCCGGTCAATTTCATCCCCAAAAAACACCACCCGGATCACGGCCTCGTCCCAGACCCCATAAATATCGATGGTCTCCCCGGTCACCCGATACCGACCCCGTTTGAGCTCGATATCATTGCGTTCGTATTGGGCCTTTTCGAGCTTGGCCAATAGGGCAGGACGGGGGATCATTTCCCCGACTTTGAGCTGAACCACCCCTCTGAGATAATCTTCAGGCAAGCCCAACCCATAGATGCAGGAGACGGAGGCCACAATAATGACGTCTTTTCGCATCAACAGGGACCGGGTCGCACTGTGGCGGAGTCGTTCGATATCTTCGTTAATTTGGGCTTCTTTTTCGATGTAGGCGTCGCGAGACGGGATATACGCCTCCGGCTGATAATAGTCGTAGTAGGAAATAAAGTATTCAACAGCATTGTGGGGGAAAAATGCTTGGAGCTCGGCACAGAGCTGGGCCGCCAAGGTTTTGTTATGCGCAATCACCAGGGCCGGACGCTCCAGCTGGGCAATGACATTGGCGATGGTGAAGGTCTTCCCTGACCCGGTAACCCCCAGCAAGGTCTGATGGTCATGCCCCGCCCTGAGGTTTTGGACCAAGGTTTCAATGGCCTTGGGTTGGTCTCCGTCAGGCTCATAGTCCGATACGAGTGTAAATAGCCCCATTATTTTTTCCTCCAAAATAGTGCAACCTTTTACTCTAGACAGCAATCTTTTTTATTGCAAGTGAGTGTGCTAGCTTTATTAGGGATATACTGTAAGTTTCAGGAGGATTTCAATGATGAAAAAAACGTTTATTGCCAGTGCTTTGTGTCTTAGTCTGCTCATTCCATCCGCCACTTTCTCCCAAGATACGTATGTGGCCCAAGAAAAATCCGGGTACAACACCACCACCAAAGTGGTGGGTTCTCAGGACGTTTTTATACGCCATCAATTCCAAACCGGGGATTTTGTCGCCTTTTTGCCCTTACTCTATCGCGCCCAGGCCTTTGAATTTTTTAATGAACTGGTGGCCGGCCATGAAATCAGCCCGCAAGGGCTCGCACTGGTACCATTAACCCTGGGGTCTACCGTGATTCCCATCGGCAAACTGGTCACCGTGGATCTTTTGAGTGAAAAAATGGTCCACTCTTTTGGCGGAGATCAAGTCATTGCGGTCTTAATGAAGGCCGGGGTCTTGGATAAATTGGGGTATGTGCAAGGGATTACCGGCGGCAAGAACATTGAGTTTAGCTCGGTGGATTTTTCAGTCGCCAAAGACCGGATTCAAACGACGACCTTTCCGGTCAAAAATGTAAACGTTCAGGCCGCCTTATGTCAGGAAGTCTACCAGCTCCTCTTGTCCTACCATCACGAGCACGAGGTCACGACGGTGGATACCACCCGTTATCAGTCCCGGAACAATGATTTATTTAACGGGATTATGGAAACCATGGGCGGGAACTTTCTTGCCGGGATCTTCTCCCCCGACACCACGCATACGACTCGGAGTGCATCTCGGTATTACATGCACACCAACATCGATAGCTTTTACAAATTTAACATCGGATTTTCACCCTATTGGGGGTACGCGGATCAGGCCGGCCTGATTATCCGGGATGGGGATACGTCCCGGTGGCAAATCGGGGCCCAAACTTTAGGGAATAAAGGGGTGCAAATGGCCGAGGTAAAAGCGGCCTTGTTGTGGTTGCCCGATGGCCGTCAAAGTTTTGGATCTGGGCTCGGGTTTTTATCCGAAGAATTGCGGTTCCAAACCTTTACCCAAAACGGGGTGAACCACACGTTCACGTCTTTGAGCATCCCCTATTTGAGTTTCGGTGGGGCCGTGGGCGCCTCCACCTTTGGGTTGGGCTTGGGGCTGGTTAATGGAGCGGGCAACGATAGGCGCAACGGCATCGGGCTCTCAACGCATTTGGAAGCGGAATTCCCCCTCTTCACCTCGTGGTTGTCTTGGGGCGTCGACGGGGCTTATCATTTCAAGCCTGATATTGGGAAAGAAGTCCTCTGGGATCAGGGCAGCATTGGGATCGGCGTCACGGTCCGTCCGGTAGCCGCCTTGGGTCTGTACGCCGGTTATCGTTGGCTGGGTTCCCGGAGCGATATTAATAGTGACGGCTTCACCTTTGGAATTGGTTATGGGTTTTAATTAAACACTCATTACTCACCTTTAATGGGGGTCGATACAATAGGCGCATTCCAGCTTTCTAGCTTAAATAAGGGGTGCGCCTATGTCCTTGGTTCAGAATCTCTCTGTTCAGGAATCCACAGACGTTTCTGAGAGATTTCTTTCTCACCTTACTTCTGGCTTTTTGCCTACTCTTCGGCCCACTTTTCAAAACCTCTGCACCTCCCCCCCCTATTTTGCCCTCCATGGGCTCACCTCGACCCCACAAGGTGTTCAGGCCACGGTGCCAGTGGACTATGCCCGACATCCCGAACTCACCCCCATTTCAGCGGCAGAAGCCGGTCGCCACTTGGCCATTTTGGGGAGCTGTGCCGTCAATCAGATCCAAGACACCCCCATTTATTGCCTGGCGCAACGGGCAATCCTGCACCTCAATCCATGGCACTTATCTTCAGCACCTCCTTCCTCATCCCCTCGGTTTCGTGCGGTTGCCAAAGCCACGGCCGTTGCACCCAAAATTTACCATGCCCAAGCCGATTTATTGGATGCCAGTCACACCGCAATTTTTTCTTTGGATGTGCACTTTATGGCCATCCCGAAACGGGTCTTTGAGCGTCTTTTTGCACATCGCCATATTTTGAGTATTGGCAGCCCTATCGAAAACCCGTATCGACACCCCATTTGGGTGGAGCCGCGGGTCATGCAAGCGGATTTTTTCCAAGGGGTTTTAGGCCCTATTTTACCTACCCAATGCTGGGGTCATTTTCATAATTTCCCCGCCCTCCCCGTGGCCATCCTCATGGCCAATCTATGCCATAGCGCCGGGCTTCTGTTGCAGCACATTGTCGGTGAAGACTGCCGTTATGCCGTTTCGCTGGCCCAAGTGCATGCGCAGAACCTCGCTTTTGCCGGGGATATTTTGGATATTTCTGTCCGATATCTGGGTCGAGACGGAAACGACTTCCGGTTTTCTTGCTATGCCACTCACGCTGAGACGACCATCGGGAGCTTGGATTTGGTTTTGACGTGCCCATGAACTTCTCAGTAGTCGATATTTTGCTCTGGCTGTCCTGGGCACTGAACTTATTGATTGCCGGGGTGTTGATGGCCAAAGCGCCCCAACGTCGTGTGGCTTGGGCCTTGGCCTTGTTTTCAATTGTGAGTGGCTTTTGGGCACTGGGCGTGACCCTCTTCCGGACCTTGCCTGCCGATCCCACCTGGGTGTTAGCGGCGAATATTTTATTGATTAGTGCCGGTGGATTTATTGCCCCGACCTTTTTGCATTTTGCCCTGCGATTTACCGAAAAAAAGATTTCCTCCCTGGGAATCTTAGCCCTCTATCTCCCCGCCTTTGCCTTTGCCACACTCAGCTGGGTGCCTGGGGCCTTAATCTCGACGATCTATCTGCAACCTTGGGGGCGGGCCAGTGAGCTCGGGTTTGCCTATCCGTTCTTTACCGCCTATTTCATTTTGTATTACTGCATTGGGTTCGCGGTCTTGTTTTATACCTACCAGCAGGCCGAGAAACCCTCTTTTCGACGTCAATTGGGTCAAATTACCCTGGCCACCTTCATTACCTGCACGATTGACGTGATTTTTAATGTGATTTTGGTCGCCGCAGTGAATTATCGTTTTGTCTGGGTGGGCCCCCTGAGTGGCTTTATCTGGGTGAGCATCTTGGCGTATTCCATTGCCAAGCATGAACTTTTGGGGATTCGGGTCGTCATTAATCGGGCGGCGGCGTTTGCGATCACTGCACTCTTGTTTACAGCCGGGTATTTGGCCTTGATTTGGGGGATCGCGCTCTTCACGCACCACCCGCCCTCGGGGCTCTTTTTAGGAATTTCGATTCTCTATGGCGGATTTGTGGTCGGCCTGTATTTTCATCGCGTACAGCGCTTTGTTCAAACCACCGCCCATCGCAAATTTTTGAAGCTCCATTATGACTTTGAAGGGGTGCTCATTCAGACCTCTCAACAGCTCTCCACGATTAACAGCACGGATGATGTTTTGGGCCAACTGATGTCCTTGCTTCACAGCTTGGAAGTCGGGCAATCTTATGTCATTTTACGGGCATCGATGGGGTATGACTGCTACCAGCTGCTGCTCAACGAGGAATTTAGCAGCATCAGTACAGGAACCCGACGGTTTATACGCCGCTTTGTGGATAGCGATCCGTTGATTTCGGATCTTCAGGCCCTGAGAAAATCTGTTATTTTTTACTCAGATTTACCCCCGAATATCCAAGGCCAATTGGGGGGATTCCCGATTCATCCCCAAAGTGTCTGCCTCATGGTCGCGCCCTTGAATCACATCGAAGTCATTTTTGTAGTCGGCCCGAAGCTCTCCGAAGAGCGGTACAACATCCGCGACCTGGCGTTGTTTGAAGTGGTCGTGAATCAAGCGGTGTTGGTGTTTGAGCGGATCGAGAAAATGGAGCAGCTCGCCCACTCTAATGCCCACACAGAGGCTTTAAACCGCGAATTAGCGCAATTAAACCAACACCTCGAAGAACAGGTCGTCGAAGAAGTGAATGCCCGTAATCAGGCCGTTTTAGCAGCTCAGGCGTTGGCGAATAAAGCCATGATGTCCACCTTGACCGCCGGGATTTCCCATGAAATTCGGAATCCATTGACCTCCATTAAGGCCAATGTGGAGAACTTGCTCTCGCGTTTGAGCGGCAAAGTCGGGGAAGATCTCTACCCATGGAAGGGGTCGTTGACTTTGGAGGCACTGATGGAATTGGGGGGGATTTCGCAGGCTCAGGCCGAGGCTATTTTGGAGGCCCTTCATGCCCAGCACTATGTGGAGATCGATGGCCAGGTCACTCCGCAATGCAACCCGTTTTATGATGCGATAGCGCTCCATTTGCCGGATTCTGTTCAGCATTTCACCCCCCAGGTTATCCGGCTTTTAGGCGAAAAATTCAAACAGAAACAAGTGATGGATTATTTGGAGCTGATTAATCGTGAAAGCGTGCGGGTGGTGAGCATTACCAATGCCATGTTGCAGTACGGTTCGGTGAAGGGGATTGGACAAGAAGCCTTTGCGAAATTGTCTGGATTCACCGCCGAAAAATCCGCCAAATTATGGCAAGAACTGGTGAAGAAAAAGTATTTGGATGCCTACGGTGGAATTCTCTCCCGATTTTCGCCGCAGACCCCTGGCTTTAAGCTTGAATTGAGCGAAAGATTTAAGCCCTTCCATGATGCCATTGTCGGGGTCTTGGCCTCGTTGCCGGATGCCCAAAAAACCATGCTTGATCCCGGATTGCCCATCGGGCACGTGCTCCAGCTCAAGCAATCGGATTTTTCCAAGCACCGCATTCAGGCGAGCCTGGAGCGGCAACATTCCCACCTGATTTTGGGGGACCAAAACCGACTCTTCCAAATTTTGAATATTTTGGTGAGTAATGCCATTGAGGCCATGGAAAGCGAACCGGCTTCCAAACCCCGCTCCCTGTTGGTGAGCACCCAAGACGCCGAGGACAATGGCGTCCTCATTTCGGTGGCCGATTCCGGCTGCGGGATGCCCGAAGATATTATCCAGAAAGTGAAGGATCCGTTTTTCACCACCAAAGGGGTGACTGGCGGCAAGAACGCGGGGTTAGGGATGTCGATTCTTTTCGATATCATGGAAAACCACGGTGGCACCGTGGACATTGCCTCTGTGCCACGTGAGGGAACCACGATTACTTTGTGGTTACCGGGTTAATTTCCACTTCGATTCGATCCACATAAACTTCAGTACAAAGCTCCCTAATGCGGCCACTAAAATGAGCCATTGCAGTTGCGTGGAGGTGGTGTGGAGATACACTAATCCCAGGCTGCCGACGGCAATCAAGTGGGCGTATTCCAACCAAATAATTTGTTGGTGTTCCCAGCCGGAGAGATGGAGCTTTTGGAAAAAGTGTTCTTTGTGGGCTTCCCATATTTTTTTGCGCTTGATCATGCGAATGAGAATGGTGATGCTCGCATCGACACCGATGACGGAGAGCCAGGCTGTCGGCACAAAAATGGAGACGTTATCTGGCCCTTGGGACACGATTAAAATCAAAATGGCAAAATAAAAGCCCAAAAAATAGGCCCCGACATCGCCCATAAAAATCTTGGCCTTGGGATAATTCCAGATCAAAAACCCGAGGAGTGCGGCCCCGAGAATCATTTGGATCACCGCCCAATCCATCTGACCCGTTTGCATAAAATAAATCCCAAAAAAGACACAAGAAATCACCCCGAGCCCACCCGCCAAGGCATCAATCCCGTCCATAAAATTGTAGATATTGATCATCGACACGATAAAAAAGACGGCTAAAATCCCGCCGACCTGGGGCGAAAAGAGGAAGGTAACGGTCGGAAAGGCAATGACTTGGAGGCTGAGCTTCCCCCACCAAACGGTGGCCGAGGCGCCTAGAATTTGAAAGAGAAATCGGCGTCTGGGGCTGAGGCTTTTCAGGTCATCTGCCGCCCCAATGGCGGCGATGCCTAAGGCGGGCACAAAGAGCCAAGGCAAGGCCAAATTCCCAAACCACCCTAAAATCCCCACAAAGGTGGCCGTAATGAAGCCAATACCCCCGCCGCGAGGGGTGGGATGTTGATGGGAACTCCGGGCATTGGGGACATCGATCATGTCCATGCGATGCGCAATTTTGATCCATCCAAAAATCAAGAGTAAGGACCCTAAAAACGTGGTGGCGAGTACAAAAATCAGATCGATCATAGGCGAGAGCCCCGGGCTTGGAGGGTGTCGAAAAGATGTTGGTTAATCCGTCTCGCCGTTTGGCCGTCCCAGAATTGGGGGATCCGCCCTTGCTTGGGCTGTTGGGCGGCTTGATAGGCGGTGAGCACCCCGATTTTACTGGTCCCGGCCAGGCGATTGGTGCCTTCGGTGATGGTGATGGGGCGTTCGGTATTTTCGCGGATGGTCACACAGGGCACGCCGAGGGCGGTGGTTTCCTCCTGGAGACCCCCACTATCCGTGAGTACGACTTGGGCTTGGGCTGTGAGATTGAGCATTTCCAAATACCCCAAGGGCGAGATTCGACGGATTTGGGACAGATCCAGATCCAAGGCATTGAGGATTTTTTCGGTGCGGGGATGGACCGGGAAAACGAGGGGGAGCTCTTGTGAAATTTGGGAGAGCGCTTCCATGATCCCTGTAAAGGTCTCGGGATGGTCCACATTGCTGGGACGGTGCAGCGTCACCAGCCCGAATCTGGCGGTGAGCCCCAGATCTTGGGCGACGGTCAGTGCCGAGGCACGTTCGCGCTGGGCAAACAGCGTGTCGATCATAATGTTGCCCACAAAGACAATACGCTCCTCGGGAACCCCTTCTTTGCGGAGTTGCTCGGAGGCATCTGGGGAGGGTGTGTATAAAATATCCGAAATCGCATCCGTGGCTAGGCGGTTTATTTCTTCGGGCATGGTTCGGTCAAAGCTCCGGAGCCCGGCCTCCACGTGGGCCACCAAGACCCCTTGTTTTGCGGCGACTAAGCTACAGGCCAGCGTGGCATTCACATCCCCAACCACCACCACGGCATCGGGGCAGACTTCGCTTAAAAACTGCTCAAACGCGATCATGGTTTGGCCGGTTTGCTGGGCGTGGGTCCCCTTCCCAATTTCCAGATTAATGTCAGGTTTGGGAATCTCCAGTTGATCAAAAAAAGTCTGGCTCATGTTAGGGTCATAGTGCTGGCCGGTATGCACTAAAATGGGGGTCATTTGGGGGAAATGCGCCCGCATGCTGTGAATGAGGGGGGCAATTTTCATAAAATTGGGTCGCGCGGCTGCGACTAGAACCACCTTGTAGGCCATCAGATTTCCCTCATTTTTTTGATGCCGTCCAGATGGGTGGCGTAGGTTTGGGCGATGATCTCTCGGTTAAATTCGCGTTTGACGAAGGTTTCGCCTGCCGTGGCATACGCCTCACGCATGGCTGGATTCTCATAAAAAGTGTGAATATTTTTGATCAAGGCCTCCACATCTTCGGGGGGGCCTACCAACGCGCCCCCAGAGTCCGTGAGAATTTGGGCCGCTTCCCCCGCGACCATTCCAATAATCGGGCGATGCATGCCCATAATTTCGAACATTTTGGAGGGGATAAAGGCCCGAAACAAGGGGATATTACGCAAAGGCACCAGGCTGACATCCATCAGGGCATACCAGTCTGGGACCTTGGCCTTATCTTGGCCGGGAATAAAGGTCACATTGGTGAGTTTTCGGTCTTTGACCGCTTGTTCGAGCAGGGATTTTTCAGCTCCCTCCCCCACGAACAAAATATGGATATCCGGGGTGTCCTGGAGGCGTTCTGCCGCGTCAATGACCCGAAGTAAGGCGTGGGAAATGCCATGGGCGCCCATGTATCCCACGATAAATTTCCCGGAAAGTCCCAGCTCCGCTTTGAGGGCTTCGGGGGTGGGTCGAGGTTGAAACAGGGCCGTATTCACCCCATTTTTGATGACCACCAGTTTTTCTTTGGGGACCCCGCGCTGGGCCAAGTCTTTGGCAAAAGTATCGGTGACGGGCACGACCAAGGCCGCGTTCATGTAGAGCATCCATTCCAGACGCTCCAACACCCACAAAATCAGTCTATTTTTGAGAATACCCAACTCTTTAAAAATAGCCGGCCAAAGATCTCGGACCTCGAAAACATAGGGGACGGCATAGCGTTTGGAGAGGATAAAGGCTGCGATAACGGAGAAAAACGGAGGCGAACTGCTGACAATAATATCGGCATTTTTAGCGTACTGATGCCCCTGTAGGACGGCCGTTATCATGAAAGAGAGATGGTTTAAGATGCGCTTAAAAAAGCCCACATTCGGGGTCGCATAGACCCAGCAGCGCTTGACCGGAATCCCGTCTCGGATTTCTTCAACAAAGCGTTTGCCTTTGTATTCGGGGGGCACAATTCCGGTGGGATGATTGGGAAAACAGGTCAACACGGTGACTTCGTGTCCATCCCGATGCCACACCTGGGCCATTTCAGAAAGCCTGGCCTGAGGGGCCCCAATTTCGGGGGGATAATGGTGGGTAAGCAATAAAATTCTCATAAAGGGATGAGGCTGCTTTGGGCATGGATGGCCCAACGCGAGACTTCCAAAATCTCCTCTCTGGGGATCGGTGACGCATGCCCGTTTCTCAGGGCCTTGAGCCAAGCGTCCAGCATCGCAGCATGGCCTTTGTTCTGCTTAAAGGTTTTGAGTCCGCCAGAGGCCCCATAGGTTGCAAGTTGACGGAAGTTATTGAGCTCAAAAATTTTCCCATTTTCAAATAAGGTGAGTTGTTCTTTCGGGTAGCCATTATGGCCATTGGCCCAATAGTGGAGGGTGGCGATGGCCCCGGTCGTTGCGATGAGCTGGAGGGTGACGACATCTTGGGTGGGGGTATTTCCGAGGGGAAAGACTTGGCAGCTTTGGATGGGGGCGTCAAAAAGATAGCGGGCCAGGTCGATAAAGTGGACGGCTTCACCGACAATCCGTCCGCCCCCTTGATCCGACTGTTGGGTCCAATGTTCGGCCGGGATTTTCCCTGCATTGATGGTCATGGTGAGGCTCATCCGGGCTTGGTAGGGGAGCTGGGTTTTGAGGGATTGGATATGGGGAGAAAAGCGGCGATTGAACCCCACTAAGAGCTGGAGGTGGGGACGCTCACACAGCAAGGCCTCTATGTCATTGAGATCAACCTCGGTGAGACAGAGGGGTTTTTCAACAAAAACATGCTTACCCGCTTGAAGGGCGGCCTTGACCTGGTCGGCATGCTGATGGTGCTGGGTAGTGATAAAGACGACGTTGATCTGATCGTCATTGAGCAGGTCTTGGACGCTGGCGTACTGGGTCTGAAACCCAAATTTTTTCCCGAGATGATGGGCGGAAATTCCGGTTTGACTGACAATGCCACTAAGCTCTACCTTGTGGGCTTTTTGCAGGCGTTTGAGTTCAGGCAAAAGCACGGCTTTGGAGAAATTGCCCGCCCCGATAAATCCGATTTTGAGGTGAGGATTTGACATAAGTGGGGTGGTGATAAACGGAATGGCTTTGGGGGCTGGAATGGGGGTGTGAGGATAGGTAAACATCACCCCGATCAGTGATGATTGGGTGAGGAGATCCGCATAGGCCGACTGCGCTTGATCAAAGGGAATTTCTTTGTCTATAAATTGACTAAAATCTAATTTTTTATCCTTAATGAGCTGGAGAATGGCTTTGAAATTACGGTGTTCCGTCCAGCGGACATAGGCGTAAGGGTAATCCTGGCCACGGTCTTCGTAGGTGGGGTCGTAGCGGCCTGGGCCGTAGGAGCAGGAGACTTGAAAGGAGAGTTCTTTTTTATAAAAATCATCGCGGGACCACTGGTTGCCGATCACGCCGACCAGGACGACTTTACCGCGTTGACGACAGAGGGTAGCGGCCAAATGCAGGGGATCGTTGCTGGTGGTCGCCGCGGTGATGAGGACCCCATCGACCCCTTTTCCACCCGTCATTGTTTCGGCGATCTGTTCGGGTTGAGTGGTGGTTTTGAGATTGACAGCGGTGATCCCCCAACTCGCAGCTAAGGCTATTTTTTTGGGGTCAAAATCAAACCCGATGACCTGGACCCCATTGGCTTTGAGCAATTGCACCGTGATTAACCCAATGAGCCCTAGGCCAATCACGGCCACGGTTTCGCCGAGCTTGGGATCCAGTAGACGTACCCCTTGCAGCGCGATTGAAGCCGTAACGGTAAAAACAGCGTCTTCGTCTGAGACAGAATCGGGGATCTTGGCCACCAACTGATGAGGGACTTGGACGATTTGGGCATGTGGGCCATTGGAAACGACGCGATCTCCCGGGGAAACACTGGTCACGCCAGCCCCCACGGCCACCACCACCCCTACGTTGCTGTACCCTAAGGGGATCGGGGTATCGAGCTTATTTTGGACGGCTTCGAGGGTCTTTAACACGCCATCGGATTTCATTTTTTGAAAGACTTGGCGAACTTTATCTGGCTGCTGTTTGGCCTTGGACCAGAGGGATGCTTTTCCAAATTCGAGGAGCATTTTCTCGGTGCCAATGGAGATCAGAGAGACATGGGTTTGAATCAGGACATGTCCTGATTTGACACTAGGAGTGGGCAGTTCGGCAAGTGTAAGTGTGCCGTTTTTGAGATTTTGGAGGAGTTGTTTCATCGCGATCTACGCAGTGTAGCACAACTTAGAGGGCCCAGTACATCAACTCTGGGTGGTGGGTCTGTGCCATTTCTCGCACATATCCTTTGAGATCCGCCAAAACCGCAACTGCGTTGGAGCTACCCAAGCGTTGGAGTAATTTATTGAGGGCTTCAGGGGTATAAGGCGCGTGAGGAACGGCCAAAACCACCGCATCCGCTTGGGTCACTTGGTCGATTGGAGTGAGGGTGAGGCCATACTCATGATGAGTTTGATCCGGGTCCGCAAAAGGATCACAGATCAGGACTTCCACGTCGTATTCCTCGAGCTCACGGACAATATCGACCACCTTGCTGTTGCGGATATCCGCAACGTTTTGCTTGAAGGTCACGCCCATGATCAAGACTTTGCAGCCCCGAATCGGTTTATGGGCCTTAATCAGATGTTTGATGACCTGTTCCGCGACATATTTTCCCATGGTGTCGTTGATGCGCCGCCCGGCCAAAATAACCTCAGGGTGATAGCCTAAAGATTGGGCCTTAAAAGTCAGGTAATACGGATCTACGCCGATGCAATGCCCGCCGACGAGCCCCGGGGTCATGCGAATGAAATTCCACTTGGTCCCAGCCGCGGCCAAGACATCTTGGGTGCTGATGCCCATGCGGTTGAAGATAATCGAGAGCTCGTTCATGAGGGCGACGTTGAGGTCCCGTTGCGTGTTTTCGATGACCTTGGCGGCCTCGGCAACCTTGATGGAGGGGGCTTGGTGGATCCCCGCAGGGATAATACTCCCGTAGAGCTGGGCTAAAAAAGTGAGGGTGTCCGGGTCACCGGCTGACACCACTTTGATAATTTTGGTGAGGCTGCGCTCTGATTCGCCCGGGCTGAGTCGTTCGGGGGAATAGCCCACTTTGAATTGGGTGGGATAGTGGAGGCCAGAATGTTTTTCAAGGAGTGGAATACAAATGTCTTCGGTAACGCCAGGATAGACCGTGGACTCGAAGACCACCGTGGCACCCGCACTTAAATTTTCCCCGATGAGTTGAGACGCCAGTCGAATCGGGTCCAGGTTCGGTTGATTGTGGTCATCAATGGGGGTGGGGACCGTGGCAATCACCACGGAGGCTTGTTTGAGGGCCTTCGGATCCATGGTGAGGGTCAGGCTGGCCAAGCAGTCCGCGCTCACTTCGCCGGTTTCGTCGATCCCCGCTTTGAGATTTTCAATTTTTTGCTTGTTGATATCAAAGCCGATGACGGGATAAAAACGGCTGAATTCACAGGCCAGCGGCAGGCCGACATAGCCAAGACCCACGATAGCAATGGTCGGTGCAGGGGTTAGTGGAGGTACCATGGAATTGTTATTTTCAACCCTTCCTCGAGAGAGATTTGGGGTGTGTATCCAAAGGCTGATTTAGCGGCAGCGATACTGGCCTGGCTATCCCGCACATCCCCCGCACGGGTCGGTCTAAACTCAATGGGAACCGTGGGGTTGAGCTGTTGTTGGAGGGCCGTGGCCAACTCAAGAATTGAAATGCGGTCTCCGCACCCGATGTTATACGCCTTGCCACAGGCGGATTGTGGGGCCTCACAGGCCTTGAGATTGGCTGAAACGACGTTGTCAACGTGGGTGAAATCCCGGGTTTGGTGGCCATCTGAATAAATAATGGGAGACTCGCCCCTACGAAGTGCCGTGATAAATTTCGGGATCACCGCCGCATATTCGGAATGCGGGTCTTGGCGTTTGCCAAATACATTAAAATACCGCAATGCAATCGTCGGCAGCCCATATTCTTCGAAGAAAAATCGGCTGTAGTATTCCCCGAATAGCTTACCAAGCGCGTAAGGAGACTTGGGTTGGGGGATCATGGTTTCGATTTTAGGCAACGTGGGCGTATCGCCGTACACCGACGAAGACGAGGCCCAGACAAAGCGTTTCACCTTTGCGTTTCGGGCCGCCATCAGCATATTGAGGGTCCCCGTCACATTGTTGTCATGATAAAGCTGTGGCTCACTGATGGAGCGCGGCACGGATCCCAGCGCCGCTTGATGGAGGACATAGTCGACGCCCTCGCAGGCGGATTCAGCGCACTGCGCGTCTCGAATATCGCCTTCAATAAACCGGAACCGCTGCCGGTGTTCGGGGTGATTTTGAAGGTCAGCCAGGTTGTCTGCACGCCCATTGGAGAGGTTGTCGAGGGCCGTCACTTGATGGCCAAGCGAGAGGAGGGCATCTACCAAATTAGACCCGATAAAGCCGGCGGCACCAGTAACAAGAAAGGAATGCATGATGCGGACAGTTTACTCGCCTAAAAACCACGTGACAAGACTCTGGAAATCTTTTAGGATATCAGGATGATTTCCTCAAGATTTTCCCGTTGTTTATCCCTTTTGGCGTTCCTATTTTCTTTCTTGATAGTCTGCACCCTCCCGATTTTGGCCCAAACCAACGCACAACGTGCCGCGATCGTCAGTCAAGCCATGACCCAAGAGGGGGGCCCAGCAAGCGCTCTTTTACTTCCCTTACGCAAGCAGGCCGCAACAGCCTCCCCTGAGGAGCTTCGCAAACTTGCCAAAACACTTCCGGCGGGCATTAAGGGCGCTGGCTTGGACCCGAATACGCCCCAACCGCCAGTGCCCGTGGATACGCCATTTAAGCGGCCCGATGTTAATGAGTCTGGACCTTCTGAGATTGAAAAACTATTTAACCGTCCGAACTCCAGCGAGAAATTTAATCCACGTGCCGGTGAAGAAACCGTTGAAATCGATCCTAAAATCGAGATCCAGCAATTTGGATACAATTTATTTGGGACTGGGGGTGGGGCCAATTTTAATGATATCCCACCAGGTCCTGAGTATGTCATCGGCCCGGGGGATGCCCTCACCGTTAGCATGTGGGGAAAGGTCGAAGAGCAACTCCCCGTTACGGTAGATAATGCCGGTCAAGTGACACTTCCTAAGGTTGGCGTTGTGCAGCTTGCTGGCGTGCGTTACGGTGATTTGGAGCGGGTACTCAAGCGTGAGCTTTCCCGTGTCTACGTCAATTTTGAACTCAGTGCCAAGCTCACTACCTTGCGGTCCATTCAAGTGTTTGTCTTAGGGGAAGTCCCCAAGCCTGGTGCGTACCGGGTTTCTTCGATGGCGACCCTCGTGATGGCCTTGTACCAATCCGGTGGGATTACCAAATTGGGTAGCCTTCGGAAAGTGCAATTGATTCGCGGGAAGCAAGTCATCCGGACCCTCGATTTGTACAGCTACCTGCTCTCTGGTGATCGTAGCCAAGACCCCCTGTTGCGTAATTTTGACACCATTTTTGTGCCAGTGATCGGCGAGGTGATTGGGGTGAGCGGCTTGGTCAAACGGCCTGGGATTTATGAAATCAAGCATGCAACGACCCTTCAAGACGCCATTACAACTCTCGCCGGGGGATATGGGATCAATTATTATGGGAAACGGCTGCAAATTGAGCGAATTGTCTCAGGCAAAAAACGGGTCATCAGCGACTTTGATATGAGCGGTAAAACTGCGCAAGCCCAACTTAAATCCTCCGTTAGAAATGGGGATTTAATTCGCATTCTCCCTATTTCGAATGAGCGGTTTAATGAGGTGTCTATCGAGGGGAACGTCGGTCGCCCGGGGAGCTTTGAATATGCTGAGGGGATGACCCTGGGCGATCTTCTGTCCAGATCCGATGATATCCTGCCGGATACTTATTTGAATCGTGTTGAAATCTATCGAAAATTGAGCCCCTCCGAGCGTGAAATCCAGGTAGTGGATCTGCGCAGCCCTGAGGGGCGAAAATTTAAACTTCACGAATTTGATATTGTGAAGGTGTTCTCCAGGGAGGATATCTACGGGGCCCCGATCGTGAAGGTGACCGGCGAGGTGGAAAGTCCGGGTCAATACAAACTCATGAACAATATGCGGCTCCTTTACCTAGTCTATCAGGCCAAACCCCTAGTCAAAGCCGACTGGCATCGTGCGGAGTTGATTCGACAAACCTCTGGCAATCCCATTGTGATTCCCCTGGATTTGGAGACCGCCCGCAGTAATCCAGACTCCACCGCCAACATCTTCCTCCAAGCGCAGGATGAGCTTTATGTGCGACGCAATCAGCAGCAAGATTTATCCGTCTTGGTCACTATCACGGGTGCCATTACCTACCCGGGCACGTATGTGCTCCTCCCGGGTGAAACACTGAAAGACTTGGTCATTCGGGCCGGGGGATTTACACCCCGCGCATTCTTGTCTGGTATGATCTTGAAACGAAAATCTGTCGCGGATCTGGAATTGGCGGGGGAACAAAAGATTTTAGCTGAGGAAAAAAAGCGATTTGTCTTTGATAAAGTGCGGATCGATACGTTGACCAAAGGTGATGGCAAAGGTGGCTTTAACTACGCAAGCTCTTTGGATTTCTTGTCCAAACAATTGTCCGAAAATCAAGGCCGGATTGTATTGGAATACAAATCGCTTGCCGATCTGTATAACCGTCCCATTGCCTTGGAAAGCGCAGATACCCTCTACATTCCTGAAATCCCTGCCTCTGTGCAGATCGTTGGGGGCGTCGGGCAAAGCACTGCTCAATTGTATAAATCCGGATTATCCGCCCAACAATATATTGAAACTTGTGGAGGATTTTCGACCTTTGCCAACCCCGGTGGCACTTTGGTGGTGCATTCAAACGGGAACGTGGAACGCGGCCTGGGAGTCGTTGTCGAACGGGGAGATACGATCTACGTGCCCGAGGAAATCAAAGCCCCTGTCGATTGGCTGCAAGTCCTTACCGATACGACCCGCATCTTGGCCAATATCGCGACGACGGTCTTGCTATTCCAGACCGTTCGGTAGGGGTTGCACTACCGTGGTCTCAGCTTGTCTCACAGCCTTAAAATAGAGGTTCAAAAGATCCAGCGATAGAAAGCTTTCAGCTAGCTGCCTTTGCGCGTTAGCTGCATAGGTTTGTTTGTTAGCTTCAGTGAGTTTTCTGCGCGTTTCCATGATTTCCGCTTGAGCTTTCCTGAGTTGCTCGCGATCCTTCTCGATTTGCGCGCGCTCCCTCTCGATTTCCTCGCGAGCCCTCTGGCTTGCGTAAATCCCCCTTTTGAGTTTACCTGTGTGTGACTCAGTTTCCCGGACGGACGACGGGGGGATTTCTAGTAAGCCACTGAGCCTTTTTTCTTCTTCCCCAGCGCGTTCTATTAGATCCATAAGGATGCGTGTATGCACTGCTGAAAAACCCTTAAGAGGCCTTGTTGGTTTTAGCTCTGGGCCGCGAGATGCTGGTGGTGCAGCGCGGGCCCGTTTAGCCGGAGGCTCTCTATCAGGATTTCCTTTTCTTTTTAACCCTTGGCCCGGAGCGTCCACCGCTACCGAAGAAGGGACGGAAGATGCTGCCGGAGCAGGGACGCGAGACGCTGGCTCTGGCGAGGGTGTCTGGAACCAGTCATCTGCTACTGTGCAGATTGGCATTTCAAACGGTATCGGGGAGCGCATTCCTGGGTCAGTTGCAAGGAGCGGTGGAAAAAATAGGGCTAGATCTGTGGGTTGCTGGAAAGGTAAGCGTGGACTAGATAGTTGTTTGTGCATAGGGAAGAGTCCTT
>JAHFCZ010000110.1 GCA_023249285.1 bacterium
GGATGCTCTACCATTTCTTTTATAAATTCAGGCTTTTCCTTGTACTCCTCAAGGGTACCTTGGCGATAAATTGCGCGGCCTTCAAAGCTGCCGTGTTCTTGGGTGGTCGCGAGCTTGTAGGTATGCCCTAATTTACGAACGGTTGCCCCAGAACTCCACAGTGCAGAAGCGGCTGATCCCAATGCATTGACTTCAAAGCCCGTGCCTTCGCCGACACGACCGACATGGGTGCGGCCATACCCCATGGGGATTGAGATGGTGTCATCGGCTTGGCCAGGCACGACCCACACTGGGAGCTCTACCTTGCTGCCATTGACGGCGATTTCAATCATGTCGTGGTTGGCTACTGACCATTTTTTGGCGGAGGACTTGCTGATGAGCGCCGCATTGTCCCAGGTCAGCTTAGTGATGGGGTCTGGAAGCTCTTGGAGCCAGCCATTGTTTGCGAAACGGCCGTCGTAAATGCTGTAGTCTGGGAAGAGTTGAATTTCGATGCCGGATTTGACGGCCTTTTGGGTGCTCGCGAGGCCAGCAAGCCCAGAGACCGATACGGATGTGGTGTTATCCCCGGTCTCGATAATCCCGTTGTGGAGCCAATTGCGCCATCTGGACTCGTTGAGTGGGGTAATCCCCCAGGTTTCACGAACGGCATCAAAGCCTTTTTTTGTATCGCCCAAGAAATAGCCGAGGAACTCGACGTCGTTCATGGTGTCGTAAAGGGGCTGAATGAGCGGCTGAACGATGGACTGGGTGCCATCCAACGCCACCAAGTCAGACCAATTTTCCAACACGTGGGTCCGAGGCAAGGCCCAGGCACACTGCGCAGTCGTTTCATTGGCGAATAAGGTCAAGTGAACGGTGTTTTTGATCTTGGATAATTTGCTGGTGAGATTTAAGGATTTCGGCGCCGCGTAGAGGGGGTTTCCGCCGATAAACACCACTGTGTTGATGGAAGGCTCTGCAATCGCTTTCGCAAATTCTTGGATCGCTTCGTCGTTGGACTGAAGCGCGAAAGACGCTTTGAATGGCACCGCGGTGTATCTCACACTTCGCCCCACATTTCCGAGGTTTTCGTTGATGAGCGCCACAATCCCGTGGGCCAATTCTGACATCCCAGGACCCGCGACGACGAGGGAACTCCCCTGCGTTTGACGCAAGTCTTCGACGATGGCTGCGAGGACTTTGGTGGGGATTACGGATTTTAAAGCGGTGGTGCCGGGGACTGAAAGACCCAAGGCCTTGGCTAGCTCAATCAACGCTTGTTCGACCTGAGAAGGCTTTAAGCGAATGCGGTGATCTGCACGACCCCCGGTGAGGCTGTAGCGGCTCTCAAATGCATAAAGGCGGCTCATGCCGTCTTTGTGATCAGGGTCACGACGCTTGGCAAATTGGTGGGTGTAGACCACGTTACCCCAGTCGGTGCCTAAGAAATCGGCATCAAACCCCACAATGGTCTTGGCATTTTCGAAATTGTAGGTCGGACGCACCCATTTCCCAGTGGCGGCATAAAGGCCGTGACGGATGTTATCTTCGTTGACCGGCTCGTGCCGGAAGATTTTGGCTTTAGGGTATTTTTTCTGCAGCTGCGCTAGGACACGGTAGAACGTAGGGGAGGCTTGGACTTCCGTCAAAATTACCAGGCCTTCGCCGTCACCCACTTCGTCGCCTTGGGACCAGTCATTGATCCACGCTTCAAACGCTTCTCGGCTAATGGATTGGCCACGTAGTGTCGGTGTTTTCAACCGATCGGGATCATAAAGCTCGCCTACGGTGGCTTGCTGCCAGGACTTGGTGAAACCCAAGCTCTGTGGGTGGGTTGGATTTCCCTCCACCTTGATCGGGCGACCTTCAAAGCTCTCAACCAACACCCCGGTCACTTCTTCACCCAGCTGGAAGGCGGACGCGTAGTAGGTGGATTTCCCGAGAACCATGTTTTCAGGGGTACGAACATAGGGAAAAATGTTTTGCTTGGGCTTGCGGAAAGAACATCCAGAGAGCCCTGCGATTGCGGCGGTCACGCCCAAAAGTTTGATAAAGGTCCGACGGGTCATTCCCTCTTCGAGGACTGAGGCATCGACAGGAAATTCGCGGTGATGATTTTCTTGAAACTCAGGGGAGTTTTCGAGTTGTCCTTCACTTCTCCAGAGATCTTGGGACGGGGTTAACGGTGACATGTACTACAATCCTCTCTGGTGTGAATTTGCTTTTCGGCCATGATTTTACGCCCCATTTCAAGCTGATCTTTGGCCGCCCAATCCAGCTTGGTGATAAATTCCGTCGGTCGCAAGGCACGCTCCGGATGGCGGTGACACTCGAGGCACCATCCCATGCTCAACGGCTGTACCTGGTGCACCACATCCATTTGGTCCACACGACCGTGACAGCTGACGCAGGAGATCCCAGACTTGAGGTGGCGAGCGTGATTGAAATAGACGTAATCGGGCAGCAGGTGAACCCGGACCCACGGAATCGGTTTCCCGGAGTCATAACTTTCCTTGATTTTTTTGATGTAGGGGCTATTGGTTTTCACCATTTTGTGGCAGTTCATGCACACTTCGGTGGCGGGAATATTGGCCACACCGGTTCGCTCAATTTGAGAGTGGCAATAGCGGCAATCAATCCCCATTTGACCGGCGTGAAGACGATGGCTGTAGGGAATGGGTTGTTTGGGACTGTAGCCCACATCTGTGTGTTTTGGGGACAGCCAATACCAGAACACAAAGACCACAAAGCACAGTGTAATGAGTCCACCGACCGTAAGAAAGACTGGGAGTTTATTGGTCCATTGGGGAAAAGTATATCTTGAACGCGACTTACCGGATTCCGACATCGAGCACACTTCTTTCTAAAATTTTTACCAAAAAAACTGGGGCATTATAACCACTTCCCCTTCGAAAAGTAAAGTTCCCCGCCGGCGTTTGTACTGGTGACATTTTTGGAATAATGCGCTACCCTTTACTTGGTCTCCCTTATACGATAAATTAAACACAGTGTTTAAGTCATAGCATTATGTTACTCTGTTTTTAAATCGCATTTTTATGGAAAGGTGCTGTTTTATGTCAATTATTGAACCTAGAAGACGCGGTCGTCCTCGCAATAAAATTCCCCGGAAACCGGAGCGGAAACTTTATAAAATCGATCAGGTGATTCGTCTGCTGGGCATTACCGGTCGGACCATTCGATACTACGACCAACTTGGCTTGCTGCCGTATGTGAAACGCAGTGATGGTGGGATTCGTTTGTTTGACGATCAAGACGTCGAGCTCATCAAAAAAATCCGCAAAATGCAAAAAGAAGCCCATTTGTCACTGACCAAGATCCGGGAATTGCTCTTCAAGACCTCTCAAGGTGTTGAAGATACGTCTCGCTGGATTGTACTCACGGATAGCACGGCGTCGCTTCCAGAAGAGCTTGTGGATCGGTTGCCCATCGAGATCATGCCCTTGGAATTGCGTGTCGAATCCGAGAAATTTAGCGATGTCAAAGTCCAAACTCGCAAGTTGTGGGAAAAATCCAAGTCGACTGAAGGACGCCCTTCGGTCACGGCACCGACCGAGGCTGCCTTCATTCAAAAATACCGCCAATTGGCCAATCAAGGGTTTTCCCGTGTCTACTCCATCCATGCTTCTGCTGAAGTTTCTGACACTTACAAAAATGCCGTGGCAGCAGGTCATAAAGTGGCCGCTGAAATTGAAGTCCTTCCAATTGACTCTCGGTCGATCGGTGGCGGCTTAGGCTTGTTGGTCAAACTCATTGCAGAATCCATTGCCAATGAAGAATTCGGGATGGAAATCGGTTTGCTTCTCGAAAAGCAACTTCCCTTGGTCTTCGGGTTGCACATGATCAGCGCCTTGAACCCCCTGGTTTTAGGTGAGCCTCTCCCGCAAAACTATGTTTCTCCCGACACCCCTCCTCAGCCTTTGTTGGATAAAATTTTCCAATTCAAACCCGTCATGTCGATTAAACATTCGACCGGCGATTTTGAGGTTCTTGAGTGCTGCAAAGACAAGCTCGCTGGGATGCGTTTGATTATTGGGCTCTTGGAGGCCGAAATTAAGGCACGCGGCGGCTACATTCGTGGCGCAGTGGTCTCGTACAACCATCTTTACGGCGAGGCCGTGGAGTTGGTCAATGAAATCAAGACCCGGTACCACAATGCCGAAGTCCTCATTGCCGAAGCCAGTGCGTCCTTTTCGGTGTACGCTGGCCCTGAAACCCTGAGCATTAGCATTATTTAGGACCAGCGAATGAGCAACTCGTCATCTCAGCTGGATCAAGATATTGTTCGCCTCCTTCACGATGATGCTCGGCTAACCCCCGAGGATATCGGGGGGATGTTGGGTGTTGCATCCAAGACCGTGGCCACCCATATCGCCAAGCTGGAACACGAAGGTGTTATCTTGAAATACACCACCGTGACCAATGACCCCAAGGGGGACAAAGGCACGAAGATTCGGGCGTTGATTGAGCTGAGCATTCGGCCAGAGAAAAAGACCGGCTATGACGCGATTGCCCGACGGATCTGCAAACATCCCAATGTTGTCGATCATTTTTTAATTTCTGGAGACTATGATTTCCTGGTGATTGTGGAAGGCGATAGTCTCCAAGAGATTTCGTCGTTTGTGTCGGATAAACTCGCCTCGATCGAAAATGTTCGGAGCACGGCTACTCATTTTATTTTGAAAAAGTATAAGGAATACGGGGTCGTTTTTGAGTCTGAGCTCCCCCCTCAACGTCTTGCGGTTTCCCCATGAGGTCGCGGTTTTCGGACGCGATTGATCTGATCCCGCCGTCGGGGATTCGGCGTTTTTTTGACCTGGTGGCTAGCTCAAAAGATGTCATCTCGCTGGGTGTGGGCGAGCCTGATTTTGCAACCCCTTGGGTGATCCGCGATGAGGCCATTGTCTCCATTGAAAGTGGACAAACGGCGTACACGTCCAACATGGGCATGCCGGCCTGCCGGGAAGCCATTTGCGAGTATCTGCAGACCCGATTCGCCTGCAGTTATGACTTTTCCGAAGAAATTATCCTGACGGTGGGGGTGTCCGAGGCGGTGGATATCACCTTAAGGTCCATTTTGAA
>JAHFCZ010000019.1 GCA_023249285.1 bacterium
GCGAGAAAGTCGTAGAGGACGACATCGGCTTTTTGGAGCCAATCACGGCCCTTCAAGGTCAAGAGCCCCGGGTCTCCGGGCCCCGCCCCAATGAGAATCACTTTAGCCATTGACCAAGTCCTCCAAGCCTTTTTCGCCTTTTTCACGGAGAATTTTGAGGGGGTTTTGGGCATAAAATTGGGTCCAGAAGACTTTACGGCCTTCGAGGGTGGGGATGCGAGATTTGAGGCGGGTGCGATAGCCCTTCAGCCAGCGAGTGAGGCGGGTATAGGTGACATCCAGGGTGGCGAGCAGCTCTTGTTTGAGTTGCTTGGCCAAGGTGGGGCTGACCCCGGCGGTGGAAATGGCCACGGTTAAGGCCCCGCGGCGGAGCATGGACGGGACAATAAAATGACACCATTGGGGGTCATCGACCGTGTTACACAAAAGTCGTTTTTCCCGACACTGGGTGGAAATCTGGGCATTAAGGGTGGTGTCTTCGGTCGCACAAAAGACCAGTAAAAACCGTTCCTCCAGGTCTGAAAATGCAAAGGCGCGCTCGATCAAGGTCACACGCCGGTTAAACCGACGCAGGCTGGGCAAAATCTGGGGGGCGATGAGGGTGATTTGTGCGCCGGCCTTGAGTAGATTTCGGACTTTTTCTAGGGCGATATACCCCCCGCCAATGACCAAGACTGGCCGAGCGCGGAGGTCCAAAAAAAGTGGGTAGTAGTCCATGCTAGCCGGTCCAATCGCGGACTTGGGCCTTCAGCTCAGATTCCAGCTTGGCCAAGATGGTTGCCGCAGTTTGAGCTGTAAAGTGATGGGTAAGTCGCAGGGTTTCGGGGCCCGTCGGATGGGCGAGAAACAGGGAAAGGGTAAAGGTATCGGGGGCCGTGACTCGGGTTTCCATCCCCAAGGGGAATCGACAATCAAAGCCGATGGCCGCCAAGACCTGCCATTCCCAAAGTGAAATTTGGGTGGTGATGGGGTCTGAAATTGCTGTAATGGCGGTGAGAATCGGGTGGTCGTTTCGGGCTTGCATCGCGATGACGCCTTGGCCGGGTGCGGGGAGGAAGTCCGGATCTTCGATCGGGCGGATCTCATAGCCCTGGATATTGAGGCGACGCAGGCCCACTTCAGAGAGCAAAATTGCGTCAAAGGCGCGGTCATTGAGATGCTGGAGGCGGGTGCCGACATTGCCCCGCAAGTCCAGGCACTGTAAATCGGGACGTTGGGCCTTTAACAAGGCGCGACGGCGGGCCGAGCCCGTCCCAATGCGTGCCCCTTCTGGGAGACTTTTCTGCCAAGGTCCGGGGGCCAATACACCCGGGAGGGCTACCCAGGCATCTCGGTTGGTTTCCGGGGCCAAGCATCCCGCTAAAATGAGGCCGTCCGCCATCGAGGACGTCACGTCTTTGAGGCTGTGCACCGCCAAATCAATCCGGTGATCTTGGAGGGCAGTTTCCAGCTCGCGGATAAAGACATTTTTGCCGCCGAGCTCCGATAGCGGGGTCCGCTGGTCCTTGTCCCCCGTGGTCTGGATGGGCACGATTTCAATCGTGTAGGCCGGCAGAACGGTTTGGAGTAGGGCTTGCACGTGATGGGCTTGTACCAAGGCTAGTGGTGACCCTCGGGTGCCGAGTTTTATAATTTTTTTCGGTAAGTGATCCATTTTGTGAGCTGCCCTAATTCCTCTTCCAGAATGGCCTCAATTTTTGCCAATTCTTGCTTGCGTTTGTCTAAATTTCCATCCGCGACTTGTTTGAGCCCTTCCAAGGATACCACTTGCACGCCCGGGAAATTGGATAAATCTGGATTGATATTTCGGGGCACGCTCAGGTCGATCATGAGCATGGGCTTGGTGTTTTTGCGGGCCACAAAGTGATACGTATCCACCACATAGGCCTGGGAGCTGGTGGCCACCAAAATGATATCAAAATAGAGGAGCTCTTTGCTCCATTCGGTAAAGGGAATGTGGCGCATTTGGTATTTCTCGCAGAGGCGATCCAGCTGGGTTTCCGTGCGATTGGTGATGGCTAACTGGGGGTGCTTGAGGGCATGGAGCTTTTTGATTGCCCGTAGGGACATGGTCCCGGCTCCAATGATGAGGATTTTAGCGGCGTTGAAGTCGGGATAATGTTGGCGCATGCAGTCCACCGCGATGGAGCTGATGGAGTACGCCCCCCGCCCGATGGCCGTTTCTTTGCGCACGCGTTTGCCGCTGGTAATGGCGATTTGGAAGACTTTATTGAGGACTGGACCGGTGAGGCCCAGTTTTTGGGCCCGCGCATGAGCGTCTTTAACCTGGGCCAGAATCTCGTTTTCGCCGAAGACCATGGATTCGATCCCGGCTACCACCCGGCATAGGTGCTCAATCGCCGCCTGGTTGGTGAGGTAGCGCAGGGCGGACTCGAGATCTTGGGTGGAGACCTTGGAAATTTCGGCCCATTGGGAGAGCAACCACTGGGCCCCTTTTTCAAGATCCAAGGCCGTAAAATAGAGCTCCACACGGTTACAAGTGGAGAGGATCACCCATTCTTGGAGGGGAGACTGCGTCGTCACCCGCGCTTTCAGGGCATCAATCGCTTGGGGGCTGAAGTAGAGCTTTTCCAGGATCGGGAGTGGGGAGCGTTGATAATCTGTACCGAGATATCCGATTTTCATAATTCAACGAATCACCCTCTTGTGGGGTCTACAAGTCGTGCAGCAGCGTTCTGCCAATTTCCGGTCGCCCTAGCCCTCTCATTTTGAACCTCTTGCACTGCTTCTGCACTCACCTGGGTTTCGATGGCCTTCAAGAGCATATCGAGTTGATCATGTGTAAAGTGTGTGTCATTGGGATTCTTGATATCGGCCCAATCTGCATCTGTGAAATCGCCATTAAAGATCCAATTGAGCCAGTTGCGGATCGACTGAGGTGCAAACGCTTCTTGATGCCCCACTCGGTCAAAGGCCTCGCGCGCTTCGACCACCCTGCCAGCGGCTTGAGTGACCGAGAGTTTTTGAGCATATGTATGCCATTGGGCACGCTGGGCAAGGCTGTTGACGATTTTTTGATACCGGTCAAAATAGCGTCTTTGAGTCTCGGGTGTGGCGGGATTGGCTGGGGGCAAAGGAGGGACTGGGGTTGCGGGGCGGGTAGGTTGGCCATTCTCACCCACAGCGGCAGGAGAGGCGGGACGGGTTGCAGTCCCGGATTCGGGGTTTGGGGCAGGGGGGACTGGCGTTGCGGGGCGGGTTGCGGTCCCGACTTCAATATCGGGTACTGCTGTGGCGAACTGGGGCGCGGGCAGCACGACCGTACTCCCTGTCGCCACTTGGGAAGGCGGAACAGAAATGGTTCCCTCGGTTACTACTGCTGGTCGGAGATCGATTGTTGCGACTTCGACAGGGAGTTGCAGCTGCCTCTCCGTGAACTCAACGGGTACTAGGGACATCACGACAACAGGCATCTGCGGCTGGGCATGCTGAACTACAAGCTCGGCCTTAAGTGGGGGGGGGAGAAGCGGGTGAAGCTGAATCGGTGCACCCTCGACAGCAAGCTCGATTTGCGGAGCCAATTCATGGATGATCTTCATCATCCAACTGACCTCCAGCATGGCGTCATTGCGGCCTTTCTCCTCATCGATGTGGTACCAGCAGCCCAGCTCGGCCGAAAACATTTCCTTGGCAAACGACTCGAGGCCAGTGCCCCTGAACAGCCGCTGTATCGCCGGGTGGCCACCCCAGCATCGATTGTGTAATTCTCTCTGAATATCTGCCCGCTTTGTTTGACTGACCTCCTCGTCTCGTACTTGGGTAGCGGTGGCATTGGAGAAGGCAACGGCCTCTTCTAATCGGAGGGTCACACGACCCAGCTCCTGGTCATGTAAGTACACTTGTCGGTCATGCAGCAAGGCCAGCGGCTCATTCTTGGCACGCATACTTTCAAGCCAAGTGAAGTAGATGTAATAGAGCCGATCCAGCGTTTGTTGGACGGCAACCGCATCGAAAGCCCCTTGGGCATCTCGCAGTTCGGGTAAGTGTTCACCCTCTTTCAAGCGTGGGTCTTCGTTCATTTTGAAATGATAGGCGATTAGCAAAGTCGCGAATCGATCTTGGTCGAACTGTGCTTGGGGGTCCTCCTGAGGCGTGTTCAACCAGGCGGACATGCCGCCTTGTTTCCCAATCGTGGCCAGGATTTGACCATCCGCCTTGGTGGGGTCTGGATTTGATTTCAATGATTTTTTGGACTCCCAGCGCAAAAACCTGAGCATCGGATCTGGGATCGCACTTTTTAAGGCCAAACCAGTGAGCTTGGTTAGGGCACGTGCACTGGCTAATTCCTCCAGCGTTGCGTGGATATCGCCTGCAAAAGGGGTTCGTCGGTCTTTGGAAATCAGCCAAAGCACGAGCTGATCCCGGGCTTCGAGGAGTTGCGCTGGTGGTTTTAGTAAAAACTCGGAAAAAAACCAGGTTTTGGGTGCTTTGTTGCCCTTTCGACCGGCTTTATCGTCGTTGTCTGTGAGGGGCACAAGCCCAAGCTTGGGATCCGCCAAGAGTTGGGTTATGAGCTGGATCAATGGCTTTCGATCGGAGTATTTGACCACTTTCGGGTCCAAGCCCCGAAGAAAAGTCAGGACTTCGGGCGGGGTGGTGTAGGCTTCAGCGAAAGATTGCCCGGACATATTGAGTCGTGTGATCGGTGGCGGTGCAAAGGGATTGGCGGAGGGAGTGAAGAGGTTTCTCACCATTGCCCACTGGGGGCTTACATTGCATGCCGCGGCTGCTGCCGTATCGTCACTTGACCTTCGACGGGTGAGGGGCCGGCTTTCATTTACACTGCCTGTTACACTACCTGTTTTTGATGGAGGGGTTACCGCCATTTCAGCGCTCTTTCCTAGGTGATTCCCCCTATTTCCTGTTTATTTTACCACAGGTTGGAGATATTTGGCGAAATTGAGCTTGCGGTGGAGGACCAAGTCTCTCACCAGTTGGACATAGAGGATGATTTCACGCCACCTCAGCAGCCACGTTTCGATGAAACGCCAGGAGAACAGTCGGGTGAGCGGCAGCATGTCGTACTCGTAGAGGTTGTAGAGCAGGTTGAGCTTTTGGATGTATTTTTTGTCTTTTTTGCGGACTTTGAAGAGGACGCGCTTGCTGATCGAGAGATGGGAAAATAGGTCGAGACGGATGCATTGGTTGAAAATGTAGGCCGCGGTGTGGATTTGGGGGAGGGGGCTGTCGTCCGGGAGGGTCTCGATCTGTTCGACGGATCGATTGTACAGGTCGACTTTTAGTGTGGTGAGGGTCTCCCCCGCCTTGAGCACGTAGGCAATGGGATGGCCTTTGAAGGGACGACGTAAAATCCAAGGAATGGCCGCGCCCAATTTATCAAAATAGCGACGGACTTCGGGGAGATTGATTTTGGACTTGGCTTCTTTTTCGAGATGGGCCTCGATTTTGGGCATTTCCTGGGCCTGATACTCAGCCAGACAACGATCTCGGTCGGTGAAATAGTCGATGCCGGTGTAGTGGAAGCCCTCGGTGGAGGACCAGGCATCCCCGGAGACCATGACTTTGAGCTCGGGGGCCTTGAACCCCGATTGGATAAAATAATCGCCCACCATTTTGGGGGTACGGGCCATCGTATTGAACTTGAATACTTCGGGCATGAGATGGCATTGATTGGAGGCAAAGGGCACGGCATAAGTGGCCGGAACCGCACGAACGGTATCCGTAAAACTGTCGATGTAGGATTGGACGTCATCGACCGGGGTTTCGGGTTCATCGGTGATTTGATAGGAGAGGCGGGAATTGGCGGAGCTGTGGCTGCGGAGCACAAAATCAAAGGGGCCGTGTTTTTGGATCATTTCTTGGAGGGGCAGCCCCATAAACTTGGCGTCGTTGAGGTTGAGGATTTTCACCCCTTCGCATTCGATGACCAACGCGCTATCGAGAAAAATGCCGAATTGGTAAGACGTCACTTTAAAATCTGGGGCCAGCTGTACGGCCTCGCCATGACGAAGTTCACGGATGTTTTTGAAGCCCATTTTCACCAAGTCGCGCTTGATACGATCGTAGTTGCCCTTGGGGACGAGGATTTGTTTGTCTTTGCCTAATTTGAGTAAGGAAGGGCCTTGAAAGTGGTCCCAATGGACGTGGGTAATGTAGATATAATCGGGATTGAGAGACGCCACCAATTCTGGCGAAACCGGCGGATAATTCCACCAAGACCGCCAGTAGCAACTCCCTAAAATCCAGGGGTCACAGGTCAGCGACTTGGACTGACCTTCTACCAACAATCCGGCATGAGATAAGACTTGGAAACGCATGGGTTGATGATACTGGATTTACTTATTTTGTAACAGGCTCATATTGTCGCATCCATTCTTCAAGCATCATGAGGCCCCAGAGTGGGACCGAGGCATCGCGGCGGTTGGCATGGTGGTCGGCAATGAGCTGGCGAATCGGCTCGGGATGGAAAAGACCCCGGCGTTTCAGGGTGGCCTCGCTTAAATAATCGGCCAACAAGGGGGCCAAGGCTGTCTTGATCCAAATCCCCATCGGCGGATTGAGGCCCAGCTTGGGCTTCGCCATGATTTCAGGGGGCAATCGGTCCTGCATGAGCTTTCTCAGGAGGATCTTGGTTTGGCCGTTTCGGATCCGATCTCGGGCACTGCCCTGCCCCATCAGCTCCACCACCTGGTGGTCCAGGAAGGGGAATCGGACCTCAAACGCGTTGGCCATGCTCATGGTATCGCCATAGGCCATGAGGTTATAGGGGAGGAAGGTTTGGAGGTCGACGTAGGCGGCCTTGGCCACCGGGTCCAAGGCCGCCGGAGCGGCTTCCCACAGGTCGCGGACCGGATGCGGGTACGCCACCGGATGGGTGAGCATCCGTGCAAGCTCAGGCTCACTAAAATAGCCGACCCAAGATTCATAGCGTTGGGCAGGCGTCATCGACAAACTTCCCAAAAATTCTTTGGCCCGCCGCCATTGATGGGCACCCGAGGTATTCACAGGCAACAGTTGGGACCCCCACTTGAGGGCGGATTTGAGGACGCCTGGGATCCCCTCAAACTGCTGGGCCACCTGCATCCCATGGTAGCGGGGGTACCCGCCAAAGACTTCGTCGCCGGCGTCGCCGGCCAAGGCCACCGTCACGTGGGCCTTGGTTTGGCGGGTCAACTCGTAGATCAATAACGCGGTCGGGTTCCCAAACGGTTCGTCAAAGTGATGGACAAGCTTTGGAAGTAGCTCCGCGACGTTGGGTTCAATAAGAATTTCATGGTGATTGGTCTTGAAGTACTTGGCCACAATTTGGGCATCTTTTCGTTCATCGTAGCGGCCTTCGTTGAAGCCCAAGGTGAAGGTTGAAATTGAGTGACTACTGTTCTGATGCATGTAGTACAAGATCGTTGAGGAATCCAAGCCCCCAGATAAAAAGGCCCCCAAGGGCACATCCGAAATCATGCGTTTGGCAACGGCGTCATTGAGACATTGATCCAGCGCTCGGAGCTGATCCGCTTGGGTATCGAAAGACACGGTGGCCGGATGCTGCCAAAATTCGCGGAGCTGCCAGTACGGCTTAATGGTCATTTTTCCCCGGTGTAAGGTGAGACTGTGGCCGGGCAGGAGTTTGTAAATCCCCTCAAATAACGTCAGAGGTGCGGGGACGTAGAGATAGGTCAAATATTGAGACAGCGCGATCGAATTGAGTCCTGGCCTTTGCGGCAACAGGGCTAGGATGGCCTTAATTTCGGATGCAAAGGCCATCTTGCCCTCTTTGAACACATACACAAAGGGCTTCACTCCCAAGCGATCCCTGGCGCAAAATAAGTGGTCTTCCTGGCGATCGTAGATGGCAAAGGCAAACATCCCTTGGAGTTTGTCCAGACAGGCCTCGCCGTAGGTGATGTAGGCCTTGAGTAGGACTTCCGTATCGGAGTGGGTGCGAAATTCGTGCTGGGGCTCCAGCTCTTTTTTGAGGGACTGGAAGTTGTAAATTTCCCCGTTAAATACGATCGCATAGCGGCCATCTTCGGAGACAAAGGGCTGGTTGGCGCTCTCGTTGAGGTCAATGATGGAGAGGCGATTATGCGCGAGTGTAAACGGACCAAAATGCAAAATACCGGTATGGTCGGGGCCCCGGTGGTGTTGGGCCGCCGCTGCAGCTGTAAAATCTACCTCAAAATTGGCCCCTAGGATCCCGCACATAGGGTTGCTATTTCTGCGCCGTGATGAGCATAAAAAGCCCCAGTCCCGGCATCCATTTTTGGATCAATCCCCGCGGAAAAAAGCGTTTGGCAAGTGTGAGAAACACCCCTTGATGGCGTTGACCCACATGGGAGGACATGAGGTCCCCGCCGCTTAATTCGATGGTGATGTTGACCGTTTTAAATTGCGAAAACAAGGCCATCGCCTCGCCCCTAGTATAGGCCTTAGTTCCAGGGCTTTCGAGGTAGCGATCGTAGATCTCCGACAAGGTGATCCAAGGACGGAGCCGCAGCAAGGCATACCGCACCCAGAGCATGAACCCCACCACACTCCAGGTATGGTAGATCATGATTTTGGCTGCGCCGCCGGGCTTGAGGACCCGATAGACTTCTTGGATGGCGCGCCCCGTATTGGGACTGTGGTGCAACACGCCCCAGGAATAGACCGTATCGAATGTCTCGTCTGAAAAAGGGAGGTTTTCCGCATCGGCCACTTGGAGATTCGAGTGCAGGCCCAACAGCGAAAGACGGGTTTGGACATGGGAGATGGCACGATCGGTGAGATCGACACCCGTTAATACCGCCCCGCCCTGCGCCCACATTTGGTGGTCCGCACCGAGCCCAACCCCAATTTCGAGGATTTCTTTGCCCGGGGAGCCGTCAAAATTAGCAAAAGGGAGGATAAATGGCTCAACGGCATAGCGCTTTTGGAGCTGTGTTTGGTAGCCTTCCATCGTTTCTTGGTCCAAAAAGACCGCTTCCCCACAACTGGCTTGGTTCCAGAATGCGCGAACGGCTTCTTTTTCTTGGTTGATTAGCATGGCCATATTCTACAGGAGATCTTCATTTTTGTTCAGCATTTCCAGATATTTTACATCAATCAAAAAGGGGTACCAACAACCCTGTAAAAAATGGAAAATGAGCCCCGCTCGGCCATCCAAAAACCCGAGTCGGAAGACATAGCGATACACCCACATCACAAAAGGGCGGACCAAGGGGGGGAGGATCGGATACCAGATGTATTCGCGAATCCACTGCTTGATTTCCGGGCCTGTCCCCCAGAGCTTGGCCATGGGGTTCTTTTCGCCGCGTTGGCGTCGCTGCTGGAAGCCCAGGATCTCTAGGGCTTCAAAGTGGGCGTAGCGGTTATGCTTGGTGGTCCAGTCGCCGACCCCGCGCAGGTTGTGGTCCACAAAGTCCTGGGTGAGATGGGCTGTCGCCCCTTCGACTTGGATGTGTTCGTTCATGTCCCGGATACAGGCGGCCTTACTGCGTCGAAATAAGCGCAAAATCCAGGAGGGATAATACCCGCCTCGGCGCACCCATTTCCCCATAAAATAGACCCGCCTTTTGAGATAATAGCCATCTACTTTTGGGGCCATTAAGGTCCGGCTAATTTCGGCTTTTAAGGGGTCGAGCAGGTATTCATCGGCATCCAAAAAGAGCATCCATTCGGTCGACATTTCGATCTCCCGGATGGCGAAATTGCGCTGGTTCGCGTAGGTGTCAAAGTCACGATGGACGACCCGAACGCCTAGCCCTCGGGCAATGTCGCAGGTGGCATCGATGGAGCCGGAATCCAGGACAATGACGTCCTTCGCCCAGCCTTGGACGTTTTGGAGGGCTCTGGCGATGTGAGTTTCTTCGTTGAGCGTTAAAATAACCACAGAAAGATTACAGGGCATGGTGTAGTTTCTGCTTGAGATGGTCAGACAGCCGAATGGCTAGGGCCATTAACGTATATGTGGGATTGGCTCCCGCGCTGGCGGGGAATACCGAACAGCTCGCGATGTAGAGGTTAGACACCCCATGAATTTTCAGATTTTCATCGACTACACCCGCGCTGGGGTCAAGGTGCATCCGTGTGGTACCAGCGGGATGGTAGGCATCCGTTAAATTTTCTAACCATTCTTCTTGAGTTCCTAATAATTTAGGGTTGATTTGGATTTCACCAAGGTCTAAATTTTTCCATTCTTGCTGAAATGTTTTGACAAACCACTGAATACTGGCATGCTCCTTGGGAGTCAACGCCCAATGAATTTGTAGCTTAGGGATCCCCAAGCGATCGTTTTCATTGGAAAGCGTCAGGCGACTATCTGGATTGGGGGCTTGCTCGGTGTCCACTTGAAGATGAAATATGGCATTTTTCATAAACGGATAGCGCTTTTTTGACAGGATACGATAGGCGACGCGTAGGATGTACCCCATTTCTTTAAAGATGGCGTATATTTTTGACCAAGTGACATTGGGACATTCTTTGCGTTGCAATGCGCGAATCCATTCGCGAAGGGTATTCACTGCGGAATCAGCAGGGTAGTTGAAGCCAATATGTCCAAATACATTCAGTAGGTTATTCTTATTTTGGGCAGGATGCGTCAGTTCAAACCGTGGAAAATGTCGGGTTCCTTTGACGAAAAAGGAGGATACCGTATTTTCAAATTGCATCACATTTTTTGGAATTAAAGTAGCCCCACGACAGGACACATGGTCTTGCAAATAGCGACCCACAAGGTCATTTTGATTGCCAATTCCTTTCGGAGAAACACGATTAGAGGCCAATAAAATCCGTGTGGTTTCTAAAGTTCCAGAGGCCACAATCAATACGGTCGGGTGAACATCAGCTGATTTCCCGGATAGCGTCTTGAGAGATACTTTTTCGGCTTTTGTCCCAGACAAATTCATCCCAATTTCCACAACATTGGCATGGAGCAAGAGTTGAATATGGGTTGATTTTTTTAAGTCTTGGTATAACGTTTTCCCCAGATTTCGACGACCCAGTGGGGCAAACTTTGAATACCTGACTTTAAATATTTCTGGATTTAATTGAAATTGTTTTCCAGGCCTAAAGGGAGAGAGAAGCTCACCTTCGTGGGGGAGTACATTGGTCCCCATAATGGGCAACGCGCGTAAATAATAAGGCGCAAGTTCTGCCATCCCGAATGGCCATTTGCTATCCTGAATCCATTCTCGATCTTGAAAATCCTCTACATTAAAGGGGAGTAATTGGGCTCCCCATCGCGTTGAAGATCCGCCAAAGACTCTAAATCTTCCCATTAACGCCCCCAAATACGGAGCCCCGACATTTTGGGCATCATAAAGGGCTTGGGTGGCCTCTTCAAACTGGAGTCCGCCGCTTTCCAGTACTGTCACGCGATGATTCATTTTCAAGAACTCACGCGCCATCACTAAGCCCGCTATCCCTGCCCCAATAATGCAAATATCAGGGGTAAGGAGGGCCTCGCTGGGGTCTTCTTTCTCAAAATCAATGATCATTGAGTTTCGCTACTTTCAATAAATGAGTTAACTGTGATGTAGAAAACAACACGATCCCGGAAGGGTTATCCTGCATGGCAATTAAGAAGGCTTGCAAAGCGATATCGTCCCCTGTTTGTTTGTGTATCGCTGCCATCTTTTCAGGATGAGTGGACGCAAACTTTTGCACCCAATCCAGCCCTTGAGAGACGACGCTAAAGGTAATTCTGAGCGTGTCTGTGGAAGTGGGAATGGCGGAGATAATGGCATTGCTTTGAAGGACATGGCTCAACTCTGGAAATTGATTCTTGAAGGGTTCGGTATGTTCTAGAAACCCTGCGATCCCAAATTGACGAATTTTACCCGCTTGTTGGAGTTTTTTGAGACAGGTTAATGTTTCATCGGGATGAACAAGCTCGGGATCAGGCTCGTGTAAGAGAAAGTAATCCAGATAATCGGTCTGGAGCTCCTTCAGGGATTTTTCTAAACTATGGGTAATAAAGGCATTGGTTAATCGCGATTTTTGGGTCATCTTTTGAGAGAACCGGCGCTTGACAAGCGACTTTAATCCCGGAGACCATTTTAGCAGCGGTCTGATAACCGATTGTAAGGCCCCTATTTTTTTAAGAGAGGGGGTCACATCAAGGCCACATTTGGAGGTCAAGGTCACTTGATCTCGCTTGCCCCTTAGGAAATGACCCAGTTCTCGCTCAGCCTCACCCAATCCGTACATCCTAGCCACATCAAAGTGAGTAATGCCATTGTTAAAGGCAGCGTCAAGAAGCGCAACGCGCTTCTTTGACGAGGATTCTCGCATCAGGCTGCCACATCCAAATCCCAACCGTGCCTGAGGGATCATTCGTTCATTACTCGCTGATACATTTCAAGGTAGCCCCCTACGTGTGCCTGAACATCATAAGACGCTTTTAAGAATTCTCTTGCGGCACCCGTTTTGCTGCAATAGGTCTGTTCATCCATAGTGAGCACTTTCGTCAGCTCTGTTGCCAGGGTATCGGGATCGTTATCGACCCAAGACCCAATGCCTTTGTCTTGCAAAATCTGCCACGGGGTCTTGGTGGAGGTGATCACATAGGCGCCATAATTCATGGCTTCTGTCACCACAATCCCAAAATTTTCGGAATGGGAGGGGAGGACGAATACTTGGGCTGTTGAAAATAAGCGGGCTTTAGCGTCCCCCTCAACATGGCCTACAAATTGGACACAAGAAGACAGCTCCAACTGGGATACAAGGGCGGTTAACTCCGTTTCTGCTTCGACGGGGCCTGTGCCTGCGATGGTCAAAGGGTGTTGATCACGCAGGACCTTTGGAAGACGGGAAAAGGCCTGAATCAAGCGGTCAATCCCTTTTTTGGGGTGGAGTCTACCGAGATACAATACCCCTTGGCGAGAGGAGCCTGTGCCAACCTCCGGTGCGATCTCGGTCAAATTAGGGAGGATAAAATAGTGTGTATGAGGAAAATATTTTTGACAAAATAAGGCTTCCTGGGGAGCGGTCACATGGAAAGGAATTTTAGAAAAGAGAGGAGATACGAGTCTCAAATAGATTTGTTTTAACACTGGCTTAAAGGTCAAGGCCCCCGCTTCAAGTTCGCCATGGGTGGAGAGGATCAGTTTCTTGCGTTTCAAAGATCCCAATAGCCCGCCCAACAACGTATAGAAGCTAAAAAATGAGGAGAGGTGCACCAAATCAAATTCTCCCAAGTGTCTAATCATCCACCCCCAAAGATAGACATCAAAGACTCGTTTTACGGGAAATTGGGGAACAAAAATAACCTGAATACCATCGATGGTTAGCGGATGATTTGGGCGGATTCCCCAAATGCGACGGTGCTCTTGCGTAATCCCTTCCATGGTCGTGGCGACGGTGACTTCGTAGCCGTTTGCGACCAGGGCTTTGGCCAAAAAATAGATGGTATTGTTAGGGCCGCCAGATTGGGCTGGGAAAAAAGAACCAATGGGAAACAGAATGCGCCGGTTTTTCATGCAAGTTACAGGCTGAGTTTTTTAAAGAGTTTTTCGGGAATGCTGCGAATAATGAGCATGATCCAGCGCCAAAACCAGCGGGTATAGATCACGTCTTTGCCTTTTTGGTAGGCCGCAAAGACATCTTTGGCCACTTGCTCAGGCGTTGCGGTCACAATGGCAGGCAACTTCATTGCCTCGGTCATACGGGTGTACACAAAGCCGGGCTTGACCGTCATCACGTGGACATTTTTCTTGGCCAAGCGACTGCGGAGGCCAGAGAGGTAGGCGGTAAATCCGGCCTTGGCTGCCCCATAAATGTAATTGCTTTGGCGACCCCGATCCCCGGCCACAGAGCTGATCCCAATGATGAATCCATTCCGGTTGAGTTCAAGCTGGTTGGCAAAGGCATTGAGCAAGGCCACGCAGCCGTTAAAATTAGTATGCAAAATGATGGCGGCTTCTTCCCAGTGATGTTCGGCTTTTTTCTGATCGCCTAAATACCCGATCGCACACACCATACCCTGGGGTGCCGGATGAATCGCTTCGAGCGCCGCAATGGTCTTTTCGGGCTGCGCCACGTCACAAAGCACCGTTTTGGCCTGGATGTTGTGTCGGATTTCGAGATCCGTGCGAATGGGTTCCAAGGCTTGGGGGTCCCGCCCCCCTAAAATCAGGTTCCAGCCCTGCCCTGCAAATTCACGGCCGATGGCCAATGCCATATCCGAGGTTGCGCCTGCCAAATAGAGTGTTTTTTGTGTGTTCATAACCCTAACCGTTGGGATTGCAAAGATTCAAAGTGATGGGTGGGATCGATTTGTGCCCTCAGTGTAGCAAATGTTGAGAGATTCTCATACCCGAGGGACAGGGTTTCCCGTTTCATTCGGGCGTCTTTGGTGAGGTAAATCCGGCCCCCGTAATGGGCGACCCGGGCATCTAAGACCTCCAAAAACTCAAAAATGCCGTCTCGGATCGGGAAATCCAGGGCGAGGGTATAGCCGGCTTTGGGGAACGATAAAAACTGATCCGTCCCGGGACCAAAGAGCTTCAATACCGCCAAAAAGGAGGCCGCGCCATGCTCGGTGATGCGGGTCAGGATGTCCGTTAGCCCGGCCTTAGAGGTTTCAGGCGGCAGCACAAATTGATATTGGAGAAAGCCTGTACGCCCATAAATCCGGTTCCAATTGAGTACGGCATCCAGGGGATAGAAAAAGGGTTCGTAGCTAATGATGGCGGTGCTATCTTTGGCCCGGACCTTGCCGTAGTACAGGGCGTTGAAGGCCTTCACCGACAGGGTATTGAGGGCAAATTTTGGAAAGAACAGTGGGATATTAATCTTTGATTTCGCTGGGAGGGTTAAAGGGGTTGCTTGTAGCTGGGGCGGAAGCTCCTCACGGGTCGCATGTTCCCCGGCATAAATGAGGCCCCGACCCAGCGCATCGCCACGACTGAGGCAATCGATCCAGGCGACGGTGTAGGTGACCTTCGCAAGGGTCTCGAGGGCGTCCATCATCGCCGCGAGGTTGGGCACCTTCAGGGTGCGTTGACGGATATACGCAGTTTCGATTTTTTTGAGCTGAAGGGTTGCTTGGAGGATGACGCCCGTGAGGCCCATCCCCCCCAAGGTTGCCCAGAAGAGTTCGGCATTTTCGGTACGGGAGCAGGTCAGCACCTGGCCATTGGCCGTCATGAGGTTGAATTGGGTGACAAAATTGGAAAACGCGCCGTCGATATGGTGGTTTTTACCGTGAATATCCGAGGCAATGGCCCCGCCGAGGGTCACAAACTTGGTACCAGGCGTGACGGGCAAGAACCAGCCTGCTGGGACAATGACGTCCAACATTTCCGCTAAAGACACGCCGGATTCGCAGGTCAGGTGTCCATTTTGGGTATCGAAGGCCAGAAAGCGGTTATATCGGGTGGTGCAGAGCATCGCCTCCCCGAGCGAAGAATCCCCATATGAACGCCCTAGTCCCCTAGGAATGGCATGGGGGGCGGCGGCAAGCTGGGCCTTGAGCTCAGATTCGGAAGAAAAGTAGGTCGGGGTAGTGGTGATACTCGGATAAAGCCCCCAACTCGCAGTCATACCCCCCCCCCACCGAAGTATAAAACCGCGATGAAAAAGGAGATCCACCCGAATAAGACGAGCTGGATAAAGCGGTCTTTTAATAGAATCGCCGTGGGATTCCCGGAATCTTGGACCACAAAAGTGAGCTGCATGTAGCGGAAAATCCCCAAGACCACAAAAATCCCGCTGTAAAAGAGGTGGGTGGACCCTATTCGCGCAATAATTTCAGGGGAAAGCGTGTACATGAGATAGGCCACAATGGTGACACCGGCCATCAACACCATCACGGCATTGATAAACTCGAGGTTGTAGCCATCGATATTTTTACGGGCGCGCGTGCCTTTCAGGGCCAGCAACACATCATCGCGGCGCTTCGCGATGGCCAAAAACAAGGCCAACAAAAAGGTCATCAAGACGATCCAGTGGGAGAGCGGCACCGCCGAGAGCACGGACCCCACGCCCAGGCGGATCACAAAGCCCAAGGCGACCACGACAATGTCGACGATGGGAATGTGTTTGAGCTTGACGGTGTAGGCGATATTCATACCCGCATAAATGAGCCCCCAGACCCCGGCATCCGCGTGGAGGGCAAACAAAATACTCAGCCCGATCCCCATCAAGAAAATGGACAGCACCCCCGCACAATTAAGCGTGACTTCGCCACTGGCAATGGGACGGAATTTTTTGACAGGATGCATCCGATCTTCCGGCGCATCGTAGAGGTCATTGAGGACATAAATCCCGCTAGCCAACAAACAAAAACCCATCGCACCCCCTAACGTCAGCACCCCCACCGAAAGAATGGGCAATTTGAGACCAAAGATCAGGGGCAGGAAAATGAAGAGGTTTTTGACGTATTGCCTGGGGCGAAGTAGGCGGATGATCCCAGTGTTAAAACATCGCATAGACGAAATCCGAAATGTCAGAGCTGCCTTGGACGTCGGTGTTTTCCACACTAAAGCTGGCGGCTACGGTTTTGAGGGGGGGGATGAGGTTGAGTAAGGCCGCGCTATTGGGGTCTTCGGCCCACTGACGTGCCAGCAACTCCAGGGTCATTTCTTCGGCACTCACCAGCGCTGGGCCCGTGTTGACCGGGGTGTAAAAGGACTCAGCCTCGGTAAGCGAAAAGTCGAGGAAGGGGGTGTTCCCCGCTTGGGAAAGCGGTAGGATCACGTCTTGATACAGGGCTTTCAGATCTTTAGTCGAGCTCATATTCGGTTCTCCAATCCCCTTGATTGGCAAAGGCAGGTTGTTGGTCTTTTCTCAGAATGAAATCCTCCAGAACGAGCATGTCCATGTCGGTGCGCATGAAGCAGCGGTAGGCATCTTGGGGGGAGCAGACGATGGGCTCGCCGCGCACGTTAAAGGAGGTGTTTACCAAGACCGCACACCCGGTTTTTTCCTCAAAACTGCGCATGACCCGATCTAGCTTGGGGTTCACGTCGGGGGAGAGGGTTTGGACCCGGGCACTGTAATCCACATGGGTCACCGCGGGGATATCGCTACGGGCCTGGCGCACGATTTCCAACAGATCCTCACCTTGGTTCAGAGCAGGAACCTGCCGTTGGCGGCTGGCTTTCACCGGGGCCACGAGGAGCATGTAGGGGCTGTCTGTTTCGAGCTCAAAATAGTCCTTTGCTTTATCGGCCAATACGACGGGGGCAAAGGGACGGAAGGATTCGCGGTATTTGATTTTGAGGTTCATGGTGACCTGGGTATCGATTTGGCGCGGATCGCCGAGGATCGACCTTGCCCCCAAGGACCGAGGTCCAAATTCCATTCGCCCAGACAAAAACCCGACGACTTTCCCTTCGGACAAGGCCGTTGCAATGGTCTGCGCCCATTGGTCCGGGCTCGACGGTTCTTCGTGGGGATAGTGGTGTCGGTCCAAGAAACTGAGGACTTCATCACGACTAAATTTTGGGCCAAGATAGCTGCCTTTTTGAGTATCTTTTTGGGATGCGCTGGGTTGGCGAGGGGCCCCAAACTGGGTGTGGGCCGCGACCAGGGCTGCCCCGAGGGCACAGCCCGCATCCCCAGAAGCAGGTTGAATCCATATATTTTCGAATATTTTTTCACGCAGAATCACCCCATTGGCGACGCAATTTAAGGCGACACCGCCGGCCATGACGAGGTTCTTTTCCCCCGTGAGTCGTCGGGCCTGATGGGCCAGCTTGAGCATGATGTCTTGGGCCACGACTTGGATGGAAGCCGCGAGGTCCATTTCGCGTTTGGTGATGCGGCTTTCGGGCTGACGAGGGGGGCCCTCAAACAGGCTATCAAACTTGGTACTGGTCATGACATTGCCCAATTGGAAGCCAAAATAGTCCATATTGAGCTGGTAAGAGCCGTCCGGTTTCACGTGAATCAATTGGTCGTAGATCTGGGCCACGTACTTGGGCTCGCCGTAGGGAGCCAGGCCCATGAGCTTGTATTCGCCGGAGTTGACTTTGAAGCCACAAAAATAAGTCATGGCGCTGTAGAGCAGGCCCAAGGAATGGGGGTATCGGAGCTCTTGGAGGAGATCGAGTTGGGTGCCCTGCCCTCGGCCAATGCTTGTGGAGGCCCACTCCCCGACCCCATCGGCCACAATGACCGCGGCAGACTCAAACGGAGACGGATAAAAGGCCGAGGCCGCATGGGAGAGATGATGGGTGGTAAAAAAGACCGGCACATCGACTTTGAGTGTATTTTGGATCATTTGGGGCACGAGGAGCTTGTGGCCCAGGGTGGAGGCGGCGGCCTTCATCCATTGGCCTTCGCTATCTGGGGCCATTTGGAGGATGTTTTTGAGCACGCGATCGAGGGTAAGAATAGGATGGTCGTAAAAGACCACGGCATCGAGCTCGTCTGGCTCAATGAAGGCCTCGGCAAGGCAGTAATTGATGGCATTTTGGGGGAAGCGTTGGTCGTGTTTTTTTCGGGTAAACCGTTCTTCTTGGGCCGCCGCAATAATTTCCCCATTTTGAACGAGGGCAGCAGCAGAGTCGTGATAAAACGCAGAAATGCCTAAGATCGTGGCAGACATGGGTTAAGAGTAACGGTTTTGAACTTTTTTCACAACCGCTGCCAAGGCCTTTGCAACCCAGGCATGACAGGCTTTGGTGGGGTGGGGATCGACCTCAAATCGAAAGCTGCGACGCACCGCCATGGGCAAGGCCATGAGCTCGGGCATGGGGTCACATAGGGTCACCCGATCCGACAGATTCAGCTCCTGGAATCGGGCCCGATAATGCCGAGAGGTGGCATGCTCTTCAACGTATTGGTGGACGGGGAAAGGCAGAATGATCATGGGTTTTTTGACCTCGGAAATCCAGGTATTGAGGAGGGCTTTGAGCATGATCCAGGCCGGATCTTTGGGGGAATTATACTGGGGCAACGGCTGATAACCCACCCATTTTCGGAGCTGATTTTTGAGCTGAGGCCCTAAAAATGAGAGGGCACGACTGAGACGAGGAAGCAGCCCCGAAAAATTGGTGTAGGCCTTATCACCGGCCGTTAGCGTCGTGGGGTCTATCGGATCGGGGGGTACCGGATCGTGG
>JAHFCZ010000111.1 GCA_023249285.1 bacterium
GTGGTGACACAGGCGGGTTTGTGGGTGGCGAGAAACTCGGCTTCTTCTTGGGTAGTGAGGTGGCAAATGTGAAGCCGTTTATTGTATTTTTCGGCCAAAGCCACGGCCAATTTTGTGGCTTTGAGGGCAGCTTCAGGGGTGCGGATGCGGGTATGGTCCCAGACGTCGGTGCTGCCTTCCAATTTGGCCTTGTTGGCCAGGACCATGGCCTCGTCTTCGGCATGAACGGCAACGAGATGCGGGGTGTTTTTGAAGATTCGTTCGAGGTCCTCGGGTTGATCCACGAGGAGAGAGCCGGTTGAAGATCCCATAAAAATTTTAATGCCGGGGACTTGTTCCACTTTTTGAAGTTCTTCCAAATTATCCGGGGTGGCCCCAATAAAAAACCCGTAATTGACTAGGCTGGTGTCGGCAGCAATGGCTTTTTTCTGGGCGATGGTGTCGCGGGTGGTGGCTAACGGGGTGGTATTGGGCATGTCCAAAAAGCTGGTTACCCCACCGGACGCGGCGGCTTTGCTGCCTGAGGCGAGGGTTTCTTTGTGCGGGGCCCCAGGGTCCCGGAAATGCACGTGGGGGTCAATCACCCCAGGCATGAGTGTGAGCCCTTTGTCGCGAATAATATGGGCAGCGTGCTCGGGGAGCGAGGGCCCAATGTCGGCAATTTTGCCGTCTTTGACCAACAAATCCCCTTCTCGAATGCCTTCGGGGAGAATTAACGTGACGCCTTTGAATAGAGTCGGTTCTAGACCATGGGTCGGGATGGGGTGGCTCATCGATGTATTGGGTGGGGGAACAAGGCGTTATTCGCTGATCTGGATACTGGGCTCTGAAGCACTTTTTTTAGACATAAATAAAGCGGCTAGCCCGCCGCCGCCGATAAGAAAGCCTGCTTTTTCAAGCAGTTCTTTGAGTATGTCGGTGTTATTGAATGCTAAGCAGATCCAAATTAATGTGAGGGTGCCTGAAATTGATATTGTGAGGATGAATATAATTCTGATGGTTTTGTGTTTTAAATCATGGGTTTTATACGTAATAAGACTTGACATGAGTTGATCTTGTTGTTCTTGTCTTTTGCAGAGGCTTTCTACCATTCGATCGGCAGATTCAGGCGACATTTTTTCGATGACTTGGGGGGGTAAAGGTCCTGACCAAGACTGCCTTCCAACGACATGTCCCTTTATTTTTTGAGTGCGGATCTCTTGCGTGGCTTCTCGGATATTGTCTGAAGACTGATCAGTATTGAGGGGTTGTTCTTTGATGCTCAATTTATGCTCCAAATATTGAAGAAAAAGTGATGGGTTGAAAAGAAAAGGCTTCGTTTTGGGGAATCATATAGAATTGCTCTTTTACGGGGTCAATTCCCAAAAAATATCTATTTTGTGATCTTTCTTCAAGATTTGATTGGACCGCTTTTAACTTATTCCAAGTTTCAAGCAGTTCATTTGGGCTTTCTTGTGAAAATGATATTGTAATTTTCATGCTGGACATTATACCTAACCCCAAAGATAAATGCCATTATCAATTCTATTTTCCTAACATCGCTTTTCTAGCGTTTTTGTAGTGGTGTAACAGCGTTTCTTTAGGTTCTGCTGGCCAAGGCTTCCCAGCGGCTGACTTTGGTGTCCAGGGTTTGGGTGGCGTCTTTGAGACGTTGACCTGCGCTCTGGAAGGCCTCTAATGAGCCTACGGCGTCTGTGAAAAACTGGTTGAGATCCTTGATTTCAGTTTCGAGAGCCTCGATGTCGTTTTCCAATTGTTTGAGTTCGCGTTGCTCAGTGTGATTGAGCTTGGCGAGCGGTGGTGAGGGGTCGGTTTTAGTGGCGGATGCGGGGGATGCAGGAGATTTGGCCTCGCTTTTAGCGTCGAGTTTGGATTTTTCGGCATAGTCGGAGTAGTTGCCCGTGAAGTGGGCAATGGTGCCGCCGGGTTCGAAAATCAGCAGCTGGTCGATGACCCGGTCCATAAAGTATCGGTCATGGGAAATGACGATGACGCAGCCGGCGAAATTGAGTAGAAATTCTTCAAGAATGGACAGGGTGGTGATGTCGAGATCGTTGGTGGGCTCGTCAAAGAGGAGAAAATTGGGGTTGGTGAGGAGGATGCAGACCAAGTGCAGCCGTCGTCGTTCGCCACCGGAGAGGTCCCCGATCTTGGTTTTGAGCATTTGGCCGGGAAATAAAAAGCGTTCGAGGAGCTTGGTGGCAGAGAGTTGGGTGCCGTCATGGAGGGTAATAAACTGGCCGATTTGTTGGATGTGTTCGTAAATGGTGAGGGTGGGGTCGAGGTCCTGACTGTGTTGGTCAAAGTACCCAAAAACGGTGTTGATTCCCAGGTCGACTTCGCCTTGATCGGGGGCCAAGCGCTGGGTGAGGATATTGAGGAGGGTGGTTTTGCCCGAGCCATTGGGCCCGAGGATTCCGATTTTTTCGTTTTGTTTGAAGCTGTATGAAAAATCACGAATGACTTTGCGGGCATCGAAGGCCTTGGAGATGGCTTTGATCTCCACGATTTTTTTACCCAATCGGCGACCCGTTACCCCTAATTCAATGGCAGAGTCTTGGGCTATTGTGTCGCGGTTTTGCATGGTTTCAATGCGTTGTTTGCGGGCTTTTTGTTTGGTGGATCGGGCTTTCGGGCCGCGTTTGAGCCATTCTAATTCGACCCGCAAAATGGATTGGAGGCTGTCTTCGGTGCGTTGTTGGTTGAGGAGGCGTTCGGCCTTTTGTTCGAGGTAGGCCTGGTAGTTCCCTTGGTACGTGAACAGGGTTTTTTGGTCAATTTCTAATATTTTTGTACAAATCTTATCGAGAAAATAACGGTCGTGGGTGACCATCAACAGGGTGACGTTGAGCCGTTTGAGGGCGTTTTCTAGCCAGGAAATGGTATCGATATCGAGGTGGTTCGTGGGCTCGTCCATGATCAGGAGGTCGGTGTCTTCGATGAAGGCTTGGGCCAAGGTGATTTTTTTGATCATGCCGCCGGAGAGGGTGTGCATCGGTTGGGCGAGATTGTGGATTTGGAGCTCGGTGAGGATGGAGGTGACCCGTGCCTCGTAATCCCAGGCGTTGAGGAGGTCCATTTGGGTCATGATGTCCGCAAGGTTGTTGCTTAGCTCCGGGGTTTCCAGTACCAGGTGATAGTCCCGAATGACCTTGGAGGTGGGGGTGTTGGCGGAAAACAGGTGGTCTAAAATACTGTGCTCGGGGATGAAGGTCGGGGTTTGGGCGAGATAAGTCAGTTTCAGGCGGGGATTGACGATGGCGTTGGCGGTAGGGTTTTGGGCCAGGGCCACAATCTGTTTGAGTAGTGTTGATTTCCCAGAGCCGTTAATGCCCACGAGGGCGATTTTTTCGCCTTCCTCAATGGTCAATTCGATATCGGTGAAGAGGGTTTTGGCACCTTGCGTGCAGGTAAGGTGCTGGAGCGAAAAGAGGGTCATTTAGACCGCCATTGACGCCCTCCCCTTGCAGCGGGGCGTGGGCCACGGGCAAAGGCACCTTTGGGTATTTCGGAGTTGACCCGATTATAGTCGAATGCGTCGAGGGTGAGTTCTTTGAGAGGGCTCCCCATTTTGCGCTCAATTTGGCGGATCATGTCGCGGTCATCGCTGTGGTCTGGGCAGACAATACTGAAGGCATCCCCCGTGCGGGAGGCACGTCCTGTTCGGCCAGTGCGGTGGATGTAGGCCTCGGTGGTGTCAGGCAGGTCAAAATTAATGACGTGAGAAACGAGGGAAACGTCGATGCCCCGAGCGGCAATGTCAGTGGCGACCATGATGTCGTAAGTGCCGTCTTTAAATCCGTTCAGCGCGGCCTGGCGCTTGGCCTGGGAAAGGTTCCCCTGCAAGGAGGCGCATCGGTAGCCTTTTTTCTGGAGGAGGGTGTCAAGGCTTTTGGCGCGGTGTTTGGTTTTGGTGAAGATCAACACCAATTGGGTGCGGGTTTGTTCCAGCATGGCCAATAAAAGATCGGTTTTGAGGTGGGCTTTGACCGGGAAAATAGCGTGGGTGATCGCCTCGAGGGGCTTGGTGTGTTCCACTTGGATGGTGACGGGGTCCTTGAGGATGGTTGCGGTGAGCTTTTGGATATCCGGGGGCATTGTGGCCGAAAATAGCAGGGTTTGGCGCTGTTGGGGGATGCTGTGGATGATGTTTTTAATGGCTGGTAAAAAGCCCATGTCAAACATTTGATCGGCTTCATCCAACACTAGGATTTTGACTTTTGCCAGAATGATGGTGCGTTGTTGAATGTGATCGAGGAGTCGTCCGGGGCAGGCGACCACGATATCCACGCCACGACGTAGGGCATTGACTTGAGTGCGCATGCTCACGCCACCGTATATGGTCTGGCTGTGGAGGCCAGTGCCCTTGCCCAATGTGCGAATGCTTTCGTGGATTTGTTCGGCGAGTTCCCGGGTGGGGGCAATGATCAGGGCGCGGAGCTGGCCGCGAGGGCCGTCGATGAGTTGGTTTAAAATAGGGAGGACAAAGGCTGCGGTTTTGCCGGTGCCGGTTTGGGCGAGTCCAAGGACATCTTTCCCAGTTAATGCAACTGGAATGGCCTGGGCTTGGATGGGGGTGGGGGTGTGGTAGTTTGCAGCGTGAATTTGCTTGAGAAGTTCTGGTCTTAACTGAAATGAATCGAACGAATGAGACGACATAAATTAAATAATCCTTTGTAACTCTATATTAGATCAAAACCATCCAGCGCGCATCCCATTTTGTAAAGTGGGAAATTTCGTGGAGCATTTGTGGGTGGTGCTTTTGGTGGAAATGGGCGACAAATTCGACCGTGCCTTGGGTATCGGTGGCTTGCCCTTTGTGGGTGTTGAGAACGACGAGCTTGTCCCAAGAATTCACGGCATCGATCCATTGGGAGATATCGGCAAGGGAGACTTTGTCTCGGTCACGGGGGTGGGTGGTTTGGTGGATATAGGGAATGGCCCCCGTGGCATAGGCGCTATATCGCGATCGCATGAGGTCTTCTGCTGTTTTGGGGAATTCAATCCCCACAATAAAGCGGTGGCAGCATTCTTGAAAGGGAAGGGGGCGGCCGCAGGGACAG
>JAHFCZ010000020.1 GCA_023249285.1 bacterium
ATAATGGCCACGATTACAGATGCACCCGACGGCATTACTGGGCAAGGATTTTTCCTCACCTCTCTTGAAAAAGCGGTAGGCCTTGCGCGTAAAAATTCCATTTGGCCCCTTCCCTTTGCCACCTCTTGTTGTGGGATTGAGTTTATGGCCACGATGGGTTCGCATTACGATTTTGCCCGATTTGGGTCTGAACGGCCTAGCTTCTCCCCTCGCCAAGCCGACCTCTTAATGGTCATGGGTACGGTGGCGAAGAAATTGGGACCGATTTTGAAAAAAGTGTATGTTCAAATGGCAGAGCCGCGCTGGGTGATCGCCGTCGGGGCCTGTGCGTCGAGTGGCGGTATTTTTGACACCTACAGCGTTCTGCAGGGCATCGACAAGGTGATCCCCGTGGATGTGTATGTCCCCGGATGTCCGCCGCGGCCCGAGCAAATTATTGATGGATTGATGAAAATTCAAGAGCTGGCGGCCCATGAGCCGCTCAATTATCGCAACTCGGAGGCCTATCGGGCTCGTTTGGCGGCCTACGGAATCGAGTAAAATGAACGTCCCTGCGTTAATTATTGATCAACTTCGTGCTGCATTTCACCATGTGGCCATCGACACGACTGGCGATATGCCGGTGTTGACGGTCGACAAATCGCAGCTCATTCAAATGGTCACCACCTTGGTCCAAAACCCCCAATTTCGCTTCCAATTTCTCACTGATTTATGTGGGGTCCATTATCCCGATATGACGCCGCCGTCCTTGGCGTTGGTCTTGCACCTGCATAACCTAGAAGACAATGTCCGTCTGCGCGTGAAGTCGTTCACCCCCGTTTCTGACCCCACTTTCTCTTCGTTGACCGGCTTGTTTGCCGCAGCCAATTGGATGGAGCGTGAAACCTATGATTTTTTTGGCATTCAATTTCTCAATCACCCTGACCTCACGCGCATTTTAAACATGGATGACATGGTCGATTTCCCCATGCGCAAAGAATTCACCCTCGAAGACCCGACGCGAACGGATAAAGAAGATGTCTATTTCGGACGATAATTTAGTCACCATCAACCTCGGCCCTACCCATCCTGCCACGCACGGGGTCTTCCAAAATATCATCCAAGTGGATGGCGAAAAAATCGTCAGTGCTGTCCCCACCATCGGGTATATTCACCGGGCGTTTGAGAAATTGGCAGAACATCGCCCGTACTACCAAATCACGCCCCTCACCGATCGGTTGAATTATTGCTCCTCCCCGATTAATAACATCGGCTGGCATCTGACGATTGAAAAGCTGTTGGGCGTTCAAACGCCGAAGCGTGTGGACTACATGCGGGTCATCATTATGGAATTGGCGCGGATCTCCGACCACTTGATTTGCAATAGTATTTTGGGCGTGGATACGGGTGCGTTTTCAGGCTTTTTGTACATGTTTGAAAAACGGGAACTGATTTATGAAATTTATGAAGAGATTTGTGGCGCACGGCTGACCACCAACATTGGTCGTATTGGCGGCTTTGAGCGTGATTTTAATGAAGTGGTCTTTGCCAAGCTTGAGATCTTTATTCGTGAATTTTCTGATACCCTTGCTGAATTTGAATCTTTATTCAATCGAAATCGTATCTTTATGGACCGGACCATCGGGGTGGGGCCTATCAGCGCTGAACGTGCTTTAAACTATGGATTTACAGGGCCAAATCTTCGGGCGGCGGGTGTGGATTATGATGTGCGGGTCGCCGCACCCTATTCGTCTTACCAAGATTTTGACTTTGATATCCCCATCGGCACCCAAGGCGATACCTACGACCGATTTATGGTCCGCAACATGGAAATGTGGCAGAGCCTTTCGATCATCAAGCAAGCCTTGGCCAAGATGCCAGAAGGCCCTTATCACGCCGATGTCCCCGCGTTTTATTTGCCACCGAAGCAAGATGTCTATGACTACATGGAAGCCCTCATTTACCACTTTAAAGTGGTGATGGGCGAGATTCCGGTGCCGGTCGGGGAAGTATACCAGGCTGTGGAAGGGGGCAATGGGGAGCTCGGCTTTTATTTAATTAGTGATGGCGGCCGCGCACCTTTCCGGTTGCATTTTCGTAGGCCTTGCTTTATTTATTATCAGGCCTACCCTGAAATGATTCAGGGCTCCTTGATCTCAGATGCCATTGTGACCCTCAGTAGCTTAAACGTCATCGCCGGAGAATTAGACGCCTGATGAGACCCGAACTCCTTCAAACCTTTGATGAATTGGTCGCTTGTTACCCGGAAGGGAAAGAAAAATCAGCCATTTTACCCATCCTTCATCTGGTTCAAAAAGAAAATGACGGCTATCTCTCCGTCGCGGTGATGGATGAGGTTGCCGCGTATTTAAAGATCCAGCCCATCGAAGTGTACGAAGTGGCGACGTTTTACACCATGTTCAAGCTCAAACCCACCGGGAAATATGTCCTAGAAGTCTGTCAGACCGGGCCGTGTTGCTTGGTGGGTGCCGATGGGATTATCGCCCATTTGCAAAACACCTTAGGTATTGGGATGAACGAAACGAGTGCCGACGGCCTATTTACCCTGCGTGGCGTGGAATGTTTGGCCGCCTGTGGAACCGCCCCCGTCATGCAAGTTGGGGATTATTATTGTGAAAACCTAACCCCAGCCACGACGGATGCCCTCCTTACTGAAATGCGGGACGGCACGTTTTTTGCGCGAATGGAGCGTGAAAATGGGGATTAAAATCTTATTGCAGGATCTCGATCAAGACATTTTTTCCATCGAAGGCTATCGTGCCAAGGGTGGCTACGAATCGGTGCGAAAAGCCTTCTCGATGCCCCAGGATGACATTATCGAAGAAGTCAAAAAATCTGGACTTCGGGGCCGCGGGGGCGCGAGTTTTCCCACTGGTTTGAAATGGAGCTTCTTGGACCGCAAATCAGGCAAGCCCCGCTACTATGTTTGTAATGCAGATGAAAGCGAGCCCGGGACCTTCAAAGACCGGTTCTTGATGGAAAAAATCCCCCATCGGTTGATCGAGGGGATGATTGTGAGCAGCTATGCCCTGGGCGCACACAAGTCCTATATCTACATTCGAGGTGAGCTCATGTGGATTGCCAATCGCTTGAAACGGGCCATTGCAGAGGCCTATCGGGACGGCTTTTTAGGTCAAAATATTTTAGGCTCTGGGTATGACCTGGATCTTTATGTCCATCCCGGTGCAGGCGCTTATATTTGTGGGGAAGAAACGGCGCTTTTGGAATCCTTGGAAGGGAAGCGTGGCAACCCTCGGATGAAGCCGCCTTTCTCCGCCACCGTGGGTCTTTATGGCTGCCCCACTGTGGTCAACAACGTCGAATCGATCGCCTCTATCCCCTGGATTGTGATGAATGGGGGGGACGCGTATGCCCAAATCGGGATCGGGAAAAGCACAGGTACGAAGCTCATTTCCGCTTGTGGTCATATTAACAATCCCGGGACCTATGAAATTGACCTGGGCATGACGGTCGAGGAATTTATTTACTCAGACGCGTACTGTGGGGGGATCAAAGACGGCAAAGAACTCAAAGCCGTCATTCCTGGCGGGTCTTCCGTCCCCATTTTACCCAAGTCGCTTATCCTCAAAACGGCCGCTGGCGAGCCGCGCCTCATGACCTATGAATCCTTGATGGAAGGCGGGTTTGAAACCGGGTCGATGCTGGGGTCTGGCGGGTTTATCGTCATGGATGAAACCACCTGCATTGTGCGTAATACCTGGAATTTTGCACGCTTCTATCACCACGAATCTTGTGGCCAATGCAGCCCCTGTCGGGAAGGTACCGGTTGGATTGAAAAAGTCTTACATCGCATTGAACACGGCCACGGACAAAGTAAAGATATTGACTTAATTGTAGATATTGCACGCAAAATGGAGGGTAAGACCATTTGCTCTTTTGGGGATGCAGCGGGTTGGCCGGTGGCCAGTGCGGTTCGGCATTTTAGAGACGAATTTGAGGCCCACGTGAATCAAAAAGGATGTCCGTTCTCATGTTAAAAGTGACCATCGATCACCACACGCTCGAAGTACCGGAAGGGACTACTATCCTCCAAGCGGCTCGGATGTTGGGCCCCGACAAAGCGCCCCCCGCAATGTGTTATTACAGCACGCTCGAGGAAAGCGGCGGCAAATGTCGGACTTGCTTGGTGAAAATTGAAAAAAACTCAGATCAAGAGCCTCGCCCTATTCCCAAATTGGCCGCCTCCTGTCGGACCCTCGTCCAAGATGGGATGGTCGTTGCCAATCAGAGCTCCGAAGAAGTGATTAATGCCCGAAAAGACGTGGTGGAATTGCTCCTCATTAATCACCCGCTAGATTGCCCCGTTTGTGACCAAGCCGGCGAATGCGATTTGCAAGACTTGGCCTTCGAGCATGGGGTCGCCACCACCGACTATCAAGAAGATCGACGCCGTTTTGAGCCGCAAGATATCGGCGATTTGATCAAACTCCACATGAATCGCTGCATTTTGTGTTACCGCTGTGTCTTTGTGGCCGATCAATTAACCGATAAGCGGGTCCACGGCATTTTAGGCCGGGGGGATGCCGCTGAAATTGGAACCTATATCCAAAATGCGATTACCAATGACTTTTCAGGCAATATGATCGATGTATGTCCCGTGGGTGCGCTGACCGACAAAACCTTCCGATTCAAGAGCCGGGTCTGGTTTACCAAGCCAATGAACGCGCACAGAGACTGTGCCCAATGCTGTGGCAACGTCGTCTTGTGGATGAAAGGGAATGAGATCTTACGGGTCAGTGCGCGCCAAAATGCGTTTGGTGAAGTCGAAGAATTTATCTGTAATGGCTGTCGATTTGACTCCAAATCCACCGAAAAATGGACCATCGAAGGCCCCACTAAGATCTCGCGTCACAGCGTCATTTCCCAAAATCATTATGCCGCGAATCCCCACACGCCTTGGAAGGGATTGCCGCCGTGTTAATCCCGTTTTTGATCGAAAAAATGGTGCTGATTGTAATCGTCTTTGCCGTAACTTTGGGCATTGCGATGTACGCGACCTTGGCTGAGCGTAAATTTGCCGCCTTTTTCCAAGATCGTATTGGTCCTGATCGGGCGGGGCCGTTTGGATTATTGCAGCCGTTGGCGGATGGCGTTAAGTTCTTTTTCAAAGAAGAAATGATGCCTTCTCATTCCGATAAAATGTTGTTTGTTTTGGGGCCTTGCTTGTCCATGATTGCCGCCTGTATGACGGCCGCTGTTGTGCCGTGGGGAGATCATATTCTCCTGTTTGGTCGTACGATCTTTTTGCAGATTACGGATCTCAATTTTGGGATTTTGTATTTGGCTGGCGTGGTTTCGATTGGGGTCTACGGGATTATGATCGGGGGCTGGGCTTCGAATAATAAATTTTCACTTTTGAGTACGATTCGGGCGTCTTCTCAAATGATCAGCTATGAATTGGCCATGGGGTTATCTCTGGTGTCTTTGACCTTATTGACCGGTTCGTTGAGCCTACGCGATATCGTGATGGGGCAACCGGGTGGCCACTGGAACATTTGGGTACAGCCCTTGGGATTTTTGATCTTTTTGGTCTGTTCTTTTGCCGAAGCGAATCGGGTGCCTTTTGACTTGGCCGAATGCGAAACTGAGCTCATTGGTGGCTATCACACAGAATACAGCAGCATGAAATTGGGGTTTTATCTTTTCGCGGAATACATCAATATGTTCATTGCCTCCGCCGTGATGTCGACCTTGTACTTCGGTGGGTTTCAGTTCCCTGGGCTTCATTCCCTCGGGCTCGCCCCTAGCCTGGTCACGCTCTTGGGTGTTGCGGTGTTGTTTACCAAGATTTTTGGGTTTATGTTTTTCTTTATTTGGGTCCGTTGGACCCTACCGCGGTTTCGCTACGATCAATTGATGCGACTGGGCTGGAAAATTTTGGTCCCTTTGTCTATCCTAAACATGCTCGTCACTGCTGGCGTTGCACTCTGGTTCTATTAAGGTTTCCCTATGCTACTGACACATCGTTCGGTGATCGCCTCCCATAAAAAAATGTCCTTCTGGGAACGCTTGTACTTGCCCGCCATTTTGGGCGGCCTGCGCATTACGTTGAAGCATTTTTTCCTCAAAAAAGTGACCATCCGGTATCCGGAAGTAAAGCGTCTGTTTGCCCCCGTCTATCGGGGTCTTCATGTCTTGAAACGCGATGACAATGGGGCGGAACGCTGCACGGCCTGTGGCCTGTGTGCCGTTGCCTGCCCAGCTGAAGCCATTACCATGGACGCGGCGGAGCGCAAGCCTGGCGAAGAAGGCCTGTATCGCGAAGAAAAATATGCCGCCAAGTACGAAATCAATATGTTGAGATGTATCTTCTGTGGGCTTTGTGAAGAAGCCTGTCCTAAAGAAGCCATCTTTTTAACCGATCGTCTTGTTCCTGCGCAATACAACCGCCCTGATTTTATATTTGGCAAAGATAAATTGGTAGAGCCCCCCGATGCCCGCGTGGATATCTCAGATCGGCAAAACTTGGGGGAAACACGGTGTTAGGGATTATATTCTGGATATTGGCCGCCGTTGTTTTGTTCAGTGCCCTGAGCGTGGTCTTGCTTCGCAATCCCATTTATTGTCTGTTGATGCTCGTGGTGAGCTTTTCGGGTGTCGCGGGCTTTTACTTCTTGCTTCATGCTCCGTTTTTGGGCGTGGTCCAGCTCATCGTTTACGCCGGTGCGATTATGGTCTTGTTTTTATTTACCATGATGTTGATGAATCTCAATCAAGAAACAGAGGCCCCTACCCATCGATTCCGGTTTCTCATCAGCTTGCTCACCGTTGGCCTACTTTTTGCCTCTATGCTCCTGTTTGTCTGGTCCGACTGGCCGGCCTTGGGCCAATTTTCAGTCATGCAGGGCCCGCTGGGTACGGCAAAGGCCTTGGGGATGACCTTGTTTTCCAATTATCTTGAGCCGTTTGAATTGTCTTCTGTTCTCTTTTTGGCCGCGGTTGTGGGCGTGGTCATGATCGGACAAACCCTCCAAAAGAGACCGAAAGGACAGCCCTAATGACCCCTGTATTGCCCTTATCTTGGTTTGTGGTTGTCGCGATGGCCTTATTTTCGATTGGGGTTTTGGGGATTTTGGTGCGCCGCAATGCGCTGTTGGTCCTGATGTCCGTGGAAATGATGCTCAATGCGGTGAATATCCTGCTGGTGGCCGCCTCCGGCGCCTTTCATGATTTATCTATGCAAGTGAATGTGTTTTTTATTATGATCGTCGCAGCAGCTGAAGTCTCTGTGGGCTTGGTGATTGTGACCATGATGTACAAACGCCAAAAATCCCTCGATATCACCCACTGGCAGAACCTTAAAGGATGACGATGACCCTGCTGATATCCCTATTCGCGCCCTTGATCAGTGCTTTGAGCTTGCTTGCACTGCGTGGGCGTTTGCCACGACCTGTTGCGGGTTGGATTGCCACCTTGAGCGTCTTTTTGGGGTTTGGGTGTGCGCTATTTGGTCTCATGACCTTACCTGGCACCACGATTATCCCCTTAATGCATTGGTTTGAAATTGGCGGCATTCGCGCAGATTTTTCACTGTATTTGGACCCCTTGTCCTTATGGATGACCACCCTAGTCACCGGGGTGGGGGCCTTGATTCACCTCTATTCCATCGGCTACATGTCCGAAGACGCGCGTTTCACCTCCTTTTTTGCGTATCTCAATTTGTTTATTTTTTTCATGCTGGCCCTTGTCCTTTCCGACTCCTATTTGGGGATGTTTATCGGCTGGGAAGGGGTAGGGTTATGCTCGTATTTGTTGATCGGATTCTGGTACCAAACGCCGGCGTATAACCAAGCGGCACAGAAAGCCTTTGTCATGAACCGGATCGGAGACTTGGGCTTTTTGGTCGCCGTGATGACAATGATGTGGGTGTGGGGCACCTCCTCCTTTTTGGGGGTATTGGGTCATCTGGACGGGGTTGCCCTCCCCTTGCTTCTGTTGATCGGGCTCGGACTCGTGGTCGGGGTGACCGGCAAAAGCGCCCAGATCCCGCTCTTTACCTGGCTGCCGGATGCGATGGCAGGCCCTACCCCCGTTTCCGCCTTGATTCACGCCGCAACGATGGTCACTGCTGGGGTTTATTTAATCGCCCGTTCCACGGCCTTATTTAGCCTCCTTCCTGGCGTGCAGGCCCTGATCCTTTGGATCGGCGTGGCCACCGCGGTTGTGGGGGCTTTTATCGCCTTGACCCAACGGGATATCAAAAAAATCCTCGCCTATTCCACGATGAGCCAGCTGGGATTTATGGTCGCGGCCTTGGGACTGGGTGCTACGAACGCCGCCTTATTCCACATGAGCACCCACGCATTTTTTAAGGCCTTGCTTTTCTTGGGTGCGGGGAATGTCATCCATGCCCTTTCCGGCGAACAAGATGTCTTTAAAATGGGGGGATTGCGCAAATCGCTGCCCTATACGTTTTGGATTTTTGTCGTGGGAACCTTGGCCATTTCGGGGTGCCCGCCGTTTTCCGGATTTTATTCCAAGGATGCCATTTTATTGGCGGCTCACGCTGGCAACACCTTGGCCTTCACCCTCTTGGGGATCACCTCCCTTTTGACTGCGTTTTATATGTTCCGCCTCTTTTTCTTGGTCTTTTTCCGTTCGTCCAACCCGGATCATCACCCCCACGAAGGCCATTGGACGATGCAGGTTCCGCTGGGTGTTCTGGCTATTTTATCGGCCGTTGCCGGGGTTGCCTACGGGCATCATGGTCCTGAATCCGCCTATGCCTCGACCTTATTGACCCTGACGGGGTTGGGATTGGGTGGGGCGATTGGACTGGCCTATTGGCTGTACGGACGTGATGCTGCCCCAAATTTTAAACTCTGGGGCGTCACCACCCTGTCTTCGCGCAAGCTTTTTGTCGACGAGCTGTACGACTCGGTCATGGTTCGTCCCTACTTGTGGATGTGTCGCCTGTTTTCTCAGGGTGTGGAATCTGGATTGGCCTTGGCCTATGATGGGATGGCGGGGGTGACCACCTTGTTAGCCGTTCCGGTCCAAACCCTTCAAAACGGTAATCTTTCAGTGTACTTTTTTATCCTTATCGTGGGGGTTGTTGTGATTTTAGGATGGGTTCGATGAGTGAATTAATAGTATACAGTGCCATTTTTCTCCCCCTTTTTGCCGGGCTGTTGGGCTTTGTCCTCCCTGAGTCTTGGTCACGTCCCCGCTATTTCTTGGGAAGCGTTTTACTCGAATTGGCCTTAATGATGGGGGTTTTGGGGTCTTTTAATCGACTAGCGTTGGACCCGATTCACCTGGCGCCCTTTTCTTCGCAACTCTTCGCCGCCGATGGGTTGAGTCTTTTAATGGCCATGACGGCCGTTGCGGTGTATCTCATTATCGGGCTGTTAGAGCTTGGCTCAACGACCCCGCGTTCGAACTGGTACTACTTTTGGTTGCTCATGATTCAGTCCGCGTTAATGGCCTTGTTTTTTAGCTTTAACACCATTGCCTTTTATGTGAGCTGGGAGCTCTGTGTGATCCCGGGGATTTTCCTATTTTACGGTTGGGGAAGCGGGAATACCCGCCAGGTAGGCATGCGGCTGCTGATCGTGTCCTTTATCGGCAGCCTGTCCTTTCTAGCGGGCCTGGCCCTCCTCCTTTTAGGCCAAGATCTGCCTTGGGCCATGGCCGGATTTTTGCTGGCCTTTATCCTCAAAACACCTCTCGTTCCCTTCCATCGTTGGCAGCCCGACATCTACGTCCAATCTGACGCTAACACCAGTATCGTCTATGCCGCGTTGCTCTCCAAAATGGGGGTCTTCGGGGTGGCCCGGTTGATGTTTTCGTACTTTCCGCAATTGCCCCTTTGGGTGGTGAGCGCCGTGTCGATGATGGGGCTGCTCAGTCTTTTATACGCCGCATCCGTCGCCTTTGCCCAAACCGACTACAAGCGGTTGATCGCCTATTCTTCGTTGTCACACATGGGGCTGATTTTCCTGGCTTTTTACACCCGCAATATCGTGGGTCTTCAGGGCGGGATTTTTCAGATCGTCGTCCATGCCATTGGCACGGCGGGGTTATTTGCCTTGGGTGAAATCCTACGACGACGTACTGGCACCCTTTCCTTGGATAGCCTGGGGGGGATTCGGGCGCTGTCACCCGTACTTTCCGGGGTCTTTGCGGTGGTCATTTTAGGCACAATTGGGTTGCCGCTGACCGGTGGATTTATCGGAGAGTTTTTAATGCTCACGGGATTAATTAAGTTTAACTTTCTGCTCGCGATACTCGCCACCCTCAGCTTAGTTTTAGGCGCTGGGTATTGGCTAAAGGCCTTTGCTCGGATGATGTTGGGCCCTGTGAGCGTCACGCCCTTCGGGGGCTTCGTCTTTAGTCGTGCTGAGTCTGTCTTGATGGGGTTGCTCGTCATTGGCACCATCGGTCTGGGGATTTTCCCACAGCCGATTCTGAATTTAACTGAAGTTTTTTCAGCCACTTCCATTATCGTAGGATTTTGCCCATGGTGATCTTAACACTACTCTCGCTACTAGGTATCTTGTGGATGGTCACACGTGGCCCCAAGGGCTTATTTTGGGCCTTAGGAACGATTCTCGTGATGACCATTGGCCTGGTACTCCAACTGTCTGACGTTGCATTCTACGCCTTCGATATGTTGTCCTTTGACCTGTTCACTTCCCTGATGATGGGGTCTGTGGTCCTGTTTTCAGGATTGACCCTCCTTTTGGTGAGTACGGACCCCGCACGCAGTTCGGATCGGGGGGCCTTAGTCCTCTTTGCCACGGTCGGCGCGATTGTGACCTTGGCCTCGACCCACCTTCTGATGACTTTTTTGGGGATTGAGATGCTCTCGATCCCGCTGTATTTACTCTGTGCCAGTCGCTCAGATCGTCTGGACTCTCAAGAAGCCGGCATCAAATATCTCCTACTTGGGGCCGTGGCCAGTAGTGTGCTGTTGTTTGGCATCGCTCTCTTTTTCACAGGAAATGGGGGAAATTTGGCGGCATTGACCCTGCTCGGCGCGCTATTGATGATGGTCGGGTTGGCCTTTAAGGTCGGGCTTGTGCCCTTCCACGTGGCCATTCCAGACGTGTATGAAGGGGCACCCACACCGGTCACCGCCTTTATGATTACGGTGACTAAATTGGCGATTTTTGCAGCATTGGTTCACCTCCTCATCGGTGTCAATTTGCCCAATTTGTTTTGGCAGGGCTTTATGGTGGTCAGTGTGGCCAGCATCTTAATTGGGAATTTGGTGGCCCGTCGCCAGTCCTGTGTCAAACGGCTTCTCGCCTATTCTGGGATTGGACATGCCGGCGTGATGGCCTTGAGCTTAATGGGAAATTTGGGGCCTTTTACGCCCTTTGTGTTATGGGTTTACGCCACGACTTATGGATTAGGTAGCTTGGGGGTTTTGGTGGTCGTCCAAGCCCTTGAAAATGCCGGCGTCGACGGCGTCACCCTTACCTCGTTGCGAGGGTTGTCTGTCAGGTCCCGATTTTTGACCCTTGTGTTGGGGGTGAGCCTCCTCTCTTTGGCTGGGATTCCTATTTTCCCCGGATTTTTTGGGAAATTTTTGGTGTTGCTTTCTCTGCTGAATGCCCACCAAATTGTCCCGGTTATTTTGGCCTTGGTCGGGTTTGTGATTGGGGTGTCGTATTATTTCAACCTCGGCTATACGGCGACTACCGCCTCGGAAGGGGATAACGCCCTCTTGCCCGTTTCGGGCGCATTGGTCTGGGCCGGCACTTTGATTTTAGTGCTGCAATTCCTGTTGATTATAGGGATTCCTTTCGTCTTGCTGTCCCGGTAACCCCACGCTATTATAGGGGGAAAAGGGAGGCTACTATTTTTTGAGGAGCTCCCGTGTTTTTGTTATTTAAAGTTATCTCCGGTTCATCCGCCACTCGGAGTTTACCCAGTTTAAATCTGCCCGGGCCAAGTTTTCATCACCCGAAATTGGGTCGCCGGAACACTTGTCCGGGATCCGTGAGAACGCTTCCCCACCCTGAACGCTTGCCCAGTAAAGCTCAGCTTTTCGAACAACCTCCTGTAGCAGCCGTAGGAGAAAGTCCGCCGCCTATTGCATCTGTGCCGTCTCCTCGTCCCGGCATTCACACCGATTATACGCGCTTGTTTTCGGATATTAATGCCCTTCAAACAACAGACCCCGCGCACTATTACGCCCAGTTGTCCCAAATCCTGCAGCAGAAGCTGCTCTCCGTTTTGGGCAACGAGGTTATTAACCGCGAGATGAGGGAATCCTTATCTGTTTTTGATCCGAAATTTGTCGAGTTGTTTAATGCGAGTTTTCCGCTTCAGTTGGTTCAACGCGAGGATAAGCGCTCCGTTGACCCGCCCATTCCCAACACCCGTGTCGGCCATACCGAGTTGCACAATACTGTCGCAGGGGAAGAAGCGGGTACCGAAGAGAAAGTGGTCCTGGGTAGCGGCAGTTATGGCAAAGTTCGTCCGGGGATTCACCTTAAAGATGGGCAGGAGATGGAGGTTGCAGTCAAAAAAGTGCCCCTTTCAACACCTTCCCAACGCAATGGGCTCCTCTTTTTACTGCGTGAAATTCATATTGGCACCAAAATAAATATGCCTGGGGTTGCCAGGATTCTAGAGGCTGGCTTGACCGTCAGCTCTAAGGGCATCCCCACCGCTTACCTCACCATGCCCTTCTATCCGGGCAAAGAACTGTACGAGTTGATCATGGATGACTCTCTCCCTGTTCCGGCTCTGAACGAGCGGGTTGATATCGTCAATAAAGTGATTGCTGCCTTGCATGAAATGGCTAAAAAAGGGCTGCATTATACGGACCTCAAAGCTGAAAATGTCCTTTATGATCCCGTCACGAAAGAGGTGACCATTGTGGATCTCGGCGGGGCAAAACTCAAAAATGATACAGCCCCCTGTTGTGGGACCATTTCAGCCATGGCGCCTGAGCGGCATCAAAAGCAAAAGCCGCCTTATTCGGACGCTTCCGGTATTTTTTCCTTGGGTGTTTTTATGATCGATATCCTGACCTGGGGAAAACATCCTTTTCTTGGAGATACCGACAAAGCGTCATTAGAGTCGATTGTGGCGTATGCAAAAAACCCTAGCGCCTATGGCCCTCTAAAACCGGAGGCCCTTAACCTTGATCCGCGACTGGATTATACGTTTTTGATGCGCCTACTAGCCCCCGACCCCGCCGAGCGCCCACCATTAAGCGAGGTTAAAGCGTACATGGCCGGGGTTCTTGCCACAGATCAGTTGGAGACGCTTTTGTAACCTTTAACGAGGGTGATTGCACTCACCCGATCGAAGAGGGCCTTCGCCTCGGATTCGGTGGGTGCCTCGATAAAGATCCGCACAATGGGTTCCGTATTGGAAGGCCGGGCGTGAACCCAGGCATTCGGGAATAGAAATTTGATCCCGTCTTGGGTATCCGTGGGCACCCCTGGGAATTGCGCGCTGATCTTGTCGAGAATATCTTGGACTTCCGTTTGGGAGGACACAGTGATCTTCTCACGACGCATGATGTATTTCGGGTATTTATCCACCAATTGGGAGACACTTCGCTTGGTCTTGGCTAAAAACTTGAGGGCCGCCACGATCCCCACCAAGCTGTCTCGCCCCCACCCAATTTTGGGGTAAATGACCCCGCCATTGCCTTCACCCCCGACGACGGCTTTGTTGGATTTAATACCCTTCGTGACATGGGATTCCCCAATTTTGGTATAGACCACTTTGGCCTGATGGCGGTTGGCAATGTGTTCGATCACTTTGGAGGTGGATAAATTCACCACGACGGTGGCGTTCGGCTGGGCTTGTTCGGAAAGAATGTAGTCGACGCAGAGCCCGAGGGAGTAATCTTCCCCGATAAATCGCCCTTTTTCGTCTAAAATCACCAAGCGATCCGCGTCCGCATCTTGGACAAATCCGATGTCATAATTCCCGTTTTCTAGGGCGGCCATAATTTCCTTGAGGTTTCGCTTGAGGGGCTCTGGATCATGGGCAAAATGACCGTTAGGTTCGTTATTCAGGATCAGGTATTGCACGCCAAGCTTTTGAAGCAACAGTGGGTCTGCAAGGGCCCCGGTTCCATTGTTTGCATCAATCAAGACTTTGAGGTTGGCCTTACGGATATCCGATACATCGAAGTTATCTAAAATGTGCTGGATATGAATGTCGAGCGCAGTGGGGTCTACTTTGAGGGTGCCTTGGGCATCCCAGGCTTCGAGCTTGAATTGACCTCCGTTGTAAATCTCCATAAATTGATCGTACTGGTCTTGCTCCAAAAAAGAACCGGAGCTATTCATCAATTTGATCCCGTTCCACTGGATCGGATTGTGCGAGGCGGTAATGACCATGCCGCCTTGGGCCGCATAGTGACGAATCATTTGCTGAACGGTAGGGGTCGGAACTTTGCCGATATCAATCACGTCGGTACCCACACTCATGAGCCCTGAGATCACTGCGTGTTTGACCATGAGGTGGCTGGTACGGGTATCCCCGCCCACGATGATGGGGCCTTTGCCGAGTGCGCATCCAAATGCCATACCCATTTTGAGTGCGATTTCGGGGTGGAGATTCTCACCGACAATACCGCGTACCCCTGACATCGACATAATTAGGTCGGCCATCTTTTTCTCCTCAGGTCATTGAATTCCTGATATTATACGGGTCTTTTAAATTTCTGGGAATGGGAGCCGCCGATGTTCGCGTCAATTTTCTGGTGGATTTATACCGGCTGGGTATGGTTTTACACCTGTGCCTCTTTTACCCTTCATGCGCTCATCGTTTGGAGCGTGGGGTGGATGGTCAAAGATCGGACGGCCTTTGCCATTAAAGCCACTTACCCTTTTTTTTGGGGCACGTTTAACCTGTTGGGGATGGGGGTGAAAGTTTTTGGGGCCCACAACGTTCCGGACCCGTCTCAAAATTTTATTGTCATTTCAAACCACCAAAGTCTGATTGATATTCCCGTCTTAATTTATGGATTAAGTCGCCCAATTTCCTTCATTGCGAAAGACGAATTACTCCGAATCCCCGTTTTGGGTTGGGATATCCGGTCCCAAGGCCATGTCTCGATTAATCGCCACGATCCACGCTCCGCCGTTGTTACCCTCAAGCGGGTGGAACAGCTCCTCGAATCGGGTCGATCCTTTGTCTTGTTTCCGGAAGGTACCCGTTCGGTGGATGGGAAAATTGGTGACTTCAAAAAAGGGGCGTTTATGATGGCGGTCAACACGGGCACCACCATTTTGCCCTGCTATATCGGGGATTCGATGAAGCTTTTGCATAAGCGATCCCTCAGAATGCATCCAGGGATGGTTAAATTAGTCGTAGGCAAGCCTATCCCTGTCCCCAAATATACTAACTCCCAAGACGCAAAGCAGGCCGCCGCGGCCCTTTCAGAGCAGTGTCATGCCGTTTTGGTACAGATGCAACGCGACTCCGTAACGATGTAGTCCATCGGCTGATCCCAAGGATCCGTGCGCCAAGGATCTACCAGTTGCCAGTCCCAGCAAAACCCCACTTTGTGGCCTCTCGCATCCTTGAGAAATTGGTCGTAGTAGCCTTTTCCTAACCCCAACCGATTGCCCTGAACATCAAAGCCTAGGCCCGGCACGATCCACAGATCGATCTGCCCCTTGGCCAAGGCAATGCTCATCTTGGGGAGATCCCCCGCCAACTGGAGCACCCCATGGGGCCCTAATTCGAGACGATGCTCAACGGTCCATTGGACAAATTCATAGGTTTGGTTCACGCCCCGTGGCAAAAAAATGGGACGATCGGTTTGGGGGAAAAACGCGGTGGGATCGGCCTCCCCAGCCATGGGCAAGTACGCAGTAATCTTGGCGGGCTGGAGCTGATCACAGAGTGTCCGAAGCTGCTTAGCCCAGCCCGTTTTAGCCACTTCCCACTGTTCAGGGTGGATGGCCAAAGCCCGGCGTTGGTCTCGCATTTTGGCGCGCAATTGGATTTTATTAAAGGGGAGTTTTGTGTTCATTTTAAGAACTAGGATTTCACAGATACGCAAAAGATGCTACAGTGCGATTTTAATGGCTTTCGCACAGCATCGTCTTTTGGGCTCCTGTTTTTGTCTGAACAAGACATTCGCCTCGTGATTGATCGGAGGACAGGTATGAAATATGCGTTGATTGATGCGAAAATTTACACCCCCAAAACCGGGGAATTGGAACGTCAAAATATGATCTTGGCCAACGGCCAATGGGTGGGGGCTGGCTATGTTCCCGATGACGAAGATTGTACGGTGATTGATCTTAAAAATTGTATCATTGTCCCGAATGTGGTGGATTTTTCCCCAGAAGTGCCGATTATTGGCTCCCCCGATGAGTCCAGCTTGAGCCATGGGGAGATGTTGGCGCAACTTTCCCGAGATTTACAGTTATTGGCCATTAACGGGGGGCATCTTCATGTGTTCCCTGTCTCAAGTGCGGCCGCCCTAGACCTGATCCGAGACGCCAAGGCCAAAGGGCTGCCTGTGACCTGCGGGACCTCCGCATCGCATTTACTGTACTGCGACGAAGATCATCCCCTTCGGGGCGTGGCAGATCGACAGGCTTTACGCGAGGCTGTTCAAGATGGCACCCTCGATGTGGTGGCCTCCAATCCCCAGCCTTCTTCCCCCGATGACAAACGTAAGGATGTTGTGAACGCGGCTTTGGGCCGGGCCAGCGTGGACCATTGGGTGAGTGACCTGTTGACCGTGTGGGTACAGGAAAAATGGGCGTTGGGCCCGCTTTTGGCCGCGATCTCCACAAACCCCAAACGGATCTTTAACCTTGCGTTTCCCAAATGGGGGTTGTTATCCGCCCCCACTTTCCGGGCCTACCGGTTGAGCAACTCTGGCTGCAATTGTGTGCTTGATGTTCAAAATGGTATAATCCGCCACCAGCAACACACTTCTTAGCTTTACACCCTCCCTTCTGATGGATTTTTATGATGTTTAAACACACTGCCCTTGTTATTGAAGCGGTCCCCACAAGTTCAGACCCCCTACACTATGAACTGCATTTGGCTTGCAAGGTGTTTACGGAAGGACTCCCCCGCTCAGCAACTCAGCCTGAGACCCCCAAGGCTTCCTTTGCCTTCGTTTTACCGACTGCACTTTCTCCTGAGGTAATGATGCCACTTCTTAATGAGCTCGAGCCTATCTTTGCGGCATGCCATGCTCCCGGGGTAGTTGTCAGGCCGAATGAGCACCCTATCGCCCGCTTAGCCCACTGGATCATGGGCACCCCCCCTGCACAAGTGGTGACCCCTCTTTCTAAAAGTGAGCAGGCCCAGCTTGAAAAAGCTCGGGAACGCTGGAAGACGTTTATCCGCTATCTCCCACTGACCACAACCGCTGCTATTTCGGCGAATCTTATCGCGGTTTTGTCCTCCACTAAAGCCTGGAAAAATGACGGCCCCATCCCCAATCACCTGGTCTATGCCGGGTTCATAACCTTGCTCAGCGCGATTTCATGCTTGGCTGGGCCCCTGGTTCAATACGGTCTGGCGTCTCAACCCCCGAGCTCCCAAGTGATCACGCCTCCCGGTTCGGCTATCGTTGTTCTTTCACAAGCAATGATTACAGTGGAGGATCTTCGCGGCACTCAAGAGCAGCCAGGAGCCCTAGCTAGGAGTCATCATGGATGTCTCTATATTCCTTATGGAAAGGCATTAACGGGTGAAGCCCAGGTTTTCTTGAATACAGCCCTTTCAGCGGGGGCATTTCCTCTGCCCGGAAAGCGGAGCGAGGTCATGACCCCCTTTTGCAGTCTCGTTTTAATCGGGGGTATGCCTTTTAACGATCTGCCCTCTGTTATGAACGCTTCTGGGCGCTATATGCCGCTGGACATACCGCCAGCCCCACAAAGTACAGAAGGAACGCACACCCCTGTCGATGATGGGTCTTCTGAACGTTACACCCGGGTACTTGGTCAATTGCCCTACTATCGAAAAGCCCTCAAAACTGACCCATTTCATCCGTTTATCGGATTGAAAGCGGAGATTATAGCCGCTAAAGGCCATGTGGAGACGATCATCTCTTGGATCCAAGGTGGCTACAAAGGCCCCGTACCGGTTTTGATCTTTGCAGATGATCCGACTGTAGGGCAGCTATTTGGATGCGGCAAAACCACATTTATGGATGCAGTCAATAAATATTTCCAAATTCGACTTCGGGAAGCAAATCTTACCCTTGAAGGGATGCGTGTCATCCAAGATTCCGCTGGGAATGCCCAAGTGCAAGCGTTTACCCCAGAACGGTCTCGGATCTCCCCCGAAACACTTTCGACGGTTGGGACCTTGGCCCTGGGACTGATTTGCCTGGCTTCTTACATGCGTGTCCTCTTTTCTTTTTTAACACTTCAGGTCGAAGGGAGTCCTGGGCTATCCACCGATCAAGAATTTCGCTTGGGGGATCTGGGCTTGTTTTTTGCGTTCGCAGCGCTCATCCTTGCGGTTATCAGTACCACCGCTGGTGCGCGGATTAATCGGGCATACACCACACGTGAACCGCAAGTGTTATATCCCCCTACCCCCGCAGGGGAACCCCCTACTATTTCATACGTGGATCAACCCCTCGATCTCACGGGCTGTCTGGGCTCTCGAGCTAGTTCTGGCCCCGTGCAAAAACAATATTCGCCTGGACGCTTTCATACCCAGGTCATGGTGATCGAAAGTCAAGCGCTTGACCAAGCTGACACGCCAGAGGGCAATTTCCTCGCTAAGCAACTGACTGCCTGTGTTCGAACCGGTCTAGCTAACCTAGGTGGGAGCACGCTGAGTACGCCCTTCCGTTCGGCTGTGCTGGCTACTACCAATAACCTCCGTGGCTTACCTGAAGATTTGACGGGTACAGCATGTGTTATTTTGATGCGGTATACGGTTCCCCTCACTTCAGCTCCGAACGCCACTTCTTCGCAGAATGAACCACTCGCGAGTCGGGTAGCATGGGCACA
>JAHFCZ010000021.1 GCA_023249285.1 bacterium
GGTATAAGTTCAACATCGACGGTAAGCTCGATAAAGAGTTGGCCGTGCACTATGACATTGAACAAGAACAGGATTTTCCGGGTAAATATGACATCAAAGTCCGGTATAAAGACACACGTCTGACCTTCTATCATTTCGATACCGTGTTGCAAGACGGGGAGTTGATCAACATCCGCAAAGCCTTGAATGGGGCGATGATCCAATCTGAAACCGCCGACTGGGAAACGACAGTGGCCTTGGGGAAGCTCCGATCTCAGCCGAATAAATACGAGGCCTTTGGGTCAGGAACCCGGGTCATCAGCTTGGGGGCCCGATCGATTTTGGAGGATTCACTGCGGGTGTGGGTCAATAACGTGCCGCAAAATGCAGGGGCAGACTTCAAAATTGATTACTATAAAGGTGAAATTACCTTTAATTCCATCAAAACGGCCACGGACTATATTGTCGTTATTTACGAATTTACCAACCCCATCGAAGATTTTTTGCCGGCCGTGTCACGGAAGAACTTTATGGGAGCCCAATTTTTGTGGCGTTCGAAATTTCAGCCCAAGATTCACCTGGTGTCGGGTCACGTGACGGAGGAACTGCTCAAGGCGGAAGGGGCGACCCCCAATGCCGAATATCTGGCCCAAAATCCACCCGTACTCATCTCCAGTGAAGAAGTGAGGCTCAATGGCCGCATATTGGCCCGAAACCGAGATTACTTCTTCAAACCGTCTCAAGGACGGGTGACCCTCAGCCCCAAGGTCAATTTCACCAAGCAAGATCGCCTGACCATGACCTATGACTTTCACGCTACAGAAGCCATTACGGAGACCCTCATTGGCCAAGGCTCACCGGGTCCGTATCCCCTGTCTGCGGCCAACGTGTTGGAAGAGTCGGTCAAAGTATCGGTGGAGGATTTACCACTCACAGAAACCAAGGACTTTTTTGTCAATTATCCAGAAGGAAAGCTCCAATTCAATTTTGAAGTCGCCTACGGCAAACGAATCGACGTCCAATACGTGGCGGTCAAAACCACTTTGGAAACCGCAACCAAGAACAATGCACCGCTCTCCTTGGGGGTAACCTACGCAAAAGAATTCGCGACCTCACTCCAAGACGCCACAACGGTCAAAGTGGCCACTGAATCGTACCAACTCACCACGTCGAATATCCTCACCACACGCTTCAACCCGATTGCAGTCAGTGAAAACATGAGTGTTCAAATCAACGGGGTGAATGTCTCGTCGGCTAACTTTCGGATTAAAAATGCGTATTTGGGACAAATTGAACTTTTGTCTCCTCCCGCCCGGCCGTACACGGTAGCGGTGAGCTATTCCTATGTGAAAAGCTATCAGACCAATTATGCGTTCCAGCTCAAAACGGTGAACCCGGACCGGAATTATCGCAGTCCAGACAGCTTCCAGCTCCGCGACTTGCCGGTCAAATACGGGGGGGTCACCTACATCCGACGTGTGACACCAACTGAGCAATTTCTGCTTACGCCTGGCATCGATTTTACGGTGCAATACGGCCAGGACGGACAGGCGATCGCCATCCAATTTATCATCAAAAGTGACCCCAACAGCCGCACGGCCTTCACTGAAGCCCCGACACCCGATGATTTGTTGACCTTGGTCTACCAGTACACCCCGCCGACCGTGGCCAAGCAAGGCACGCAGGTCCAAGAAATGGTGGGGCTCACGGCGACCCAACGCTGGAATGAGAACCTCTCTTCTCACGCGGAGCTGGTGATGGCCGCCAATAATTTTGCAAAAAACCAAAGTGATGTGGCGGTAGATTTGGTCGGCAATGGCCAGAGTAACACCACCTACGATCTATCGCGTACCAATTTGGTGGAAAATTCGGAGGCCGTCTATTTGAACAATCGTCGGGTGAACCGCGACAGCGATTATTCGATTAATTATGCCCAAGGAAAGATCCGGTTTGTCAGCCTGACGCCGGGGGCTAACGATAAAATTCATGTGGATTTTAAAGTCCTGGATTCCAGCGGTTCCGTGGGATCCACAGCCCAAAACTCTGCAATTGCCACCAAATGGTCCACCCAATATCAAGATGCGAGCCTCACGGCCAAGGGGGATTTTAAGTATATCGACCGAAACTTCCTGCCCATCGGGGATTTCTTGGAAAACAAGGGTACGACCGTCGTGGGCGGCAACGTGGACTGGCACCCAAATGTCTACAGTCGCACCCAAGCGGACTATCACCACCGAGACACCTATGCAGCGGGTAGCGTCGATACCAATAAGCCACTCTACCTCCGAGAAGATGAGCTCCAGATCGCGGGCGATTATAAGACCCTTTTTGAAAACCTGGATACCAAGCAAAGTTTTCACCTGTTAACCCAGGTCCAAGATGCGGATTTATCAGCCTCCACCATCAACGCCCACGCCGTCGATAATTTGACTTGGGACTATGCGGGGAGCTTGGAATACGGGCCCCAAACCTTCCGCTCCAGTGTGACCGAAGGCTTTTCCCAAAAGATCTCTGATTACATCGACAAAACCAATAAAACTGTCATTACCACGCAACGAACCCGACTCCAAAACCGGACAGTTCTCGACAAATTGGTCGTGCTCGGGACCACTAGCTTTACGCCTTATATGGAGCTCTCCAACAACCAAACCGACACCACCATCCCCAGCGTGAATCCCTATGTGACCACAACCTATGCCAATCGCTTGGATTATGGGACCACGGCCACCGCCTTGCCCTGGACATTCTTGCCCCTCAAATTGGATTACAATTATTCCCGAATTAATACCAAGGCCTCGGCTACTGCCACTGAAAACGTGGCCAAAATTACAAATGCAACCTACGAAGCGGGATTTAATCCCATAGCCTGGTTCAGCAGTAGCGTGTCGGTGCGCCACGCAGAATCGGAAACCCCCTTGATTGCCCAAACCGGCAGCATCGAAGATGCACGCAATTATCAGGTTTCCCGGATCGGGATTGGGGGGCTATTGGGATGGACAGGGCTTGGCCTCCCTTGGTACCTGAGCCCCTTGCGAGAAACCACCATATCCTTGGGTCGAGCTGAGACCAACCGTCAGGAAAACAACGCCAAACGAAATTACGACTACCTGGCCAATACCTACACGGTGGCCAATATCGAGCTGATTCCAGGTCTTGTCTTACGCAATTACAGCTACAACGACAGCATGTCGAATAACCTCAATACGGAAGGCACATTCACTGCCTCTGAAAACCGATCCGCGGCCCAGCTCTATGGCAAAAGTGGGGCCCTTGGGTTTGCACCAAAGTTACCATTTTTAAGCCTCTGGAGCTATACCTTCGGGTTTGACGATCGATTTTCGAACATCATTACCACCGATTTGTCTCGACGCTCGACCTCAAATCGCCTGACGGATAACACCCCATCCTACAAGCGAGATCAGTCCTTAACCTTTAATCCAGGAAACGTGGAGATCCCCTTTATCGGCCTGAGACTGGGGAACTTCAGTGCGTCGGCCTTTGAGAACTTCAATACGCATGTGAATACCAAATTGACCGAGCGGTTCCCCAGTATCAACACCAAAACCATTGCCAGCAGTACCACGCTCCAAGACAACAGCACGATCCAATCCTATGGAATGGATGCCAAATACTCCCCCTTGTCCCTGTTCAACCTCGGGGGTTCCGCTAAAAATACCATCGAATATTACAGCCGAAACACCCTCGATACCACCAAAGGCACCACCTTCAAAACCGGCCTGGAATACCACCTGAATGGGGACATTTCCCCCTTCTTAGGGATCAATCTCACCGGGGCGGCCAATTCCAAACAAGACGAGCAATACCTGGGCAATGACATCGGTCAAACCCTCGAGGGCCTCAAGCTCGGGAGATCCAACCTCAGTTTTGCTCAGTTGTTGAGCTACCTCTCCCGGACCCAAAACGACTTCACCGCTGGGCTGTCCTGGGCCCCCTGGAGCTTCATTGCATTGAGCGGCGGGGGTGGGGTCACCCTGATCAGTCAGGAATATCTCATTGCCGCCAGCAACACTAAAAGCGACATCACCCAACGCTTGGCCAATGTCGGGCTCAAGCTCTTTCCCTTCGTCGGGTTTTCAGCGGGCTATGTCTATACCCTCAAGTTCACCACCGACTCAAGTTCTAGTACCCTCTCTAAGGGGTATTCCGGGGTAACGAGCGTGGCCTATACGCCGGTTGAAACGTCAGGATTTAAGGTCAATATCACCTACACCCGCGAGGATACCTGGGGCCGAGATTTGAACACCCTGGACCGAGCCAGTACTGAGCAAGGACAGGGGAATACCATCCAAACCCTCATTGTGGACCGTTCGGATACGGTTGAGACGGCAGTCTTAAGTATCGACATCAACCTCCCATTTTCGCATGCATCCTCGCTGTTGGATCGGATTGTCATTTCCGGGCAAGGCTATCTCAAACGCATTACCGATGGCCTCGACGATACCAAGGCCGTGAAACGGAGCTATGACCTTTCTGGGATGATCCTCAAGGGAACCATGTTTTTCTAGAGCCTCGCTTTTTCTTGTCGGAACCCCCCTGCCATGTTACCTTAAACGCACTGCCAACTTTGGCAAATTACGGACCTTCTTGAAGGAGATTTTTATGGCGGTATTAGTGGGGAAAAAAGCCCCTGATTTTAAAGTAAAAGCGGTGATCAATGGCGGCGAAGTCATTGATGGCTATTCCATGTCTGCCCTCGAAGGCAAATATGTCGTCCTGTTCTTCTACCCCTTCGATTTCACGTTTGTATGCCCAACCGAGCTGCATGCGTTCCAAGAAAAGCTTGCGGAATTTGAAGAACGGAACGTGCAACTCATTGGGTGTTCCACCGATTCTTGGCACTCTCACCGTGCCTGGCTCAATACCCCCAAATCCAAAGGCGGAATTCAAGGCGTGACCTACCCCATCTTGGCCGACTTCAAAAAAGAAATCGCACAAGCCTACGACGTCTTGTTTGAAGGCATGGGTGCGGCATTTCGGGGCTTATTCTTGATGGATAAAGCCGGGATCGTTCGCCACCAAGTGGTCAATGATCTTCCCTTGGGTCGTAACGTGGATGAAGTGCTTCGGATGGTGGATGCGCTCCAGTTCAATGAGCAATACGGCGAGGTTTGCCCTGCAAACTGGAACAAAGGCCAACAAGCCCTCCAACCGACCCCCCAAGGCGTTGAAGCTTACTTCACGACAAAGTAAAATGAATTATGAATCAGGCATTTTGCAACAAACAAGCGATGTTAGAAAAATGTGCGAGTCGCCATTTTCTTGCTCAACATGGTTTAGTTCTTCTAAATGAGTTGAGCAAAAAAGGGATGAATCGGGCATTTTGCAACAGAGCCAATAAGGAGGATTGAATAATGGCATTTACATTACCCGCTTTACCGTATGCTTTGGATGCACTAGCGCCGCATATCGATGCCAAGACCATGGAAATTCACCATGGCAAGCATCATCAGGCCTACATCACCAATCTCAACGCGGCCATTGCCGGCACGCCTTGGGAGTCCAGATCGATTGAAGACATTTTGCGTCATATTAACGATGTGCCTGAAAACATCCGCACCGCAGTCCGCAACAATGGCGGTGGCCACGCAAACCACAGCCTGTTCTGGACCCTGTTATCGGCAAACGGTGGCGGCGAGCCAACCGGTGCCTTGGCCGAGGCGATTACCACCAAGTTTGGAAGCATTGCCGCCTTTAAAGAAGCCTTTGAAACGGCGGCTAAAACCCGATTTGGGAGCGGCTGGGCCTGGCTTGTGGTGAGCAATGGCCAGGTGGAAGTCCTCTCCACCGCCAACCAAGACAGCCCGTTGATGGACGGGAAGACCCCCATCTTGGGCCTCGACGTTTGGGAACACGCCTATTATCTTCACTACCAAAACCGCCGCCCTGACTATGTGACGGCATTCTGGAATGTGGTAGACTGGTCTGCAGTTTCATCCAATTTTAGTGCAGCAAAAGGAAATTAAATGAAAAACGCAATGCGCTTCGGTTTAGTTGTTCTTACGAGTTTAGCTCTGACCACCTCGGTGATCCATGCCGCCCCTACAGTGTTGGCCACCGTAGATGGGGTCAAAATTACGTCAGATGACCTTGACGATCGGGTTAAAAGCTTTCCCCCTCAGTATGCAGAGGCTTTGAAAGAAAAAGAAAACAGACTTCGCCTCTTAGAGCAGCTCATTAATGAGAAAATTTTAGTAGCAGCGGCGAAAAAGGCGGGGCTCAATAAATCAGTCAGCTTCCAACGTCAGGCAGATGCGGCGCAATCCCAACTCTTGATTGCAGAAATCATGCGTACCCAAGTAGATGCTAAGGTGAAAGTGAGCGATGACGAAGTCAAAGCCTACTTCCAAAACAACCCCCAACAATTCCAAGAAACCGAAGAGCGTCGCGCCTCTCACGTTCTGGTGAAAACGGAAGACGAAGCCAAGCAAGTCGCTGAACAAGTCAAAAACGGCGCAGATTTTGGGAATGTTGCGGATCAAAAATCCATCGACCCTTCTGCCAAGACCAACCATGGTGACTTAGGGTTCTTTGGAAAAGGACAAATGGTTCCGGAGTTTGAACAAGCGGTATTCTCCATGTCCAAAGGTCAAGTCTCAGCCCCGATTAAAACCCAATTTGGGTACCATGTGATCAAATTAAACGATATCCAAGTCCGCCCTAAAGTCGACTTCACGCCTACAGTGGCTGCTCAGATCAAAGAAAGCTTGATGGCACAAAAACGTAGAACCGTGACTTCTGAGTACCTCAACAAGTTGCAATCCAACTCAAAAGTGATCAACTACCTCCAAAAGATGTAGCGCAAAGCCCAAGAAGTAGATCGAGCCGGTCATGACCACCAGATCATGACCGGCCAAATCTTCTCGTTGCCATGAAAAGGGCTTTACTTCCGGAAAATATCGCAAAACCTCTGCATACGGCCAGGCCAACTCCGGGTCAAATTCACAGTAGTAGACCTCCCCTGAAGCCACCAGTTTTTCCAACATTTTACGCCCATTTTTAGGGGCATAAATCCCCACAATAAAGACCGGTCTCACCCCGGGATAATGGCGTTTGAGATGGGCGAGTAAGGCCAAAACACCCGGTACATTATGGGCGGCATCCAATAAAATTCTAGGGTTAGCTTCTTGGACACACTCGAGTCGCCCCGGAATAAACGCCAAGGCGAGACCTGCCTCTAGTTTTTGGGGGTTCAGCGCCCCCAGACTAGGGCTTAAGAGAGCCAATGCCCCCCTCGCTAAGGCCAAATTCTGGCGTTGATAATCCCCTTGCATCCGGTAATGGCGTGGGATCCGAGAAAGGGTATGCACACTGTGATAAGGGGCCGCCAAGTCTTTTGCACGTTTGCGAATGACGGCAGCAACACTGGGGGCTTGGGCGTTAAGGGTGACAACGGGAATGCCCGGCTTGATGATCCCGGCCTTTTCACCGGCGATTTTGGCCAAAGACTTGCCCAAAATCGCCTCATGATCCCGCCCAATCTTGGTAATAATCGTCAAAATTGGCGACACAACGTTCGTGGCATCGAGTCGGCCACCCAGGCCCACCTCGCAAATCAATATATCGATTTTTTTGCCCATATAAAGGCTGGAAAACCACCGAAAGGCGAGGGCCGTGAGTCGCTCGAACTCCGTTAACGTATCAGCGCCGGGCATGGCCATCAGCGCCGCCCACTGGGCCTGAAACTCGGCCTCTGAAATAGGAGACCCATTCAGGGTAAAACGTTCGGTGATCGAAACGAGGTGCGGCGAGGTGAAGGTGCCGACCCGAAGCCCTGCGGACTGGAGTGCGGCGGCAAGATACGTGGTAACGGAGCCTTTTCCATTGGTCCCGGCAATATGAATAACGGGGGGGAGCTGGTCTTGAGGGCGCCCACTGCGTTCGAGGAACGCTTCAAAGACGCCCAGCGCGTACCGGATGGGGCTATTCGGTTTCGATAAGCCCAAACTCACCGTTTTCTAAGGGGTAAAGGACACTAATTTGATGGTTTTCTAAGTTACGGAACACCAAGAATTTCACTTTCTTTTCTTCCAATACCGCAGCCGCATCTTCAGGATGCATCGGTTTTTTAACAAAGATCGGATCTTTAACCGTTTTATGGGTTGATTTTGAGGCGGTTTTGGCTTTTTTGGCTGGGGTTTTGGCTTTCCCAGAAGGAGTAGCCATCGCGGAAGCGGCCACTTTTTCGCTACTAGCGCCTGCACGTTTGGGGCTACGAAGCTTGTCTTTATGTTTCTTCAGTTGGGTGGTGACTTTTTCAACAAGCCCGTCAAGCGCGGCGTACATATCTTTGGACTGGGTTTTAGCTTTAATCACGGTGCCGGAGGCCCGAACGATTGCAGAGGCAACGTTGCGCTTATTTTCATCGGCGGTTTCAGAGTGATCAAGCTCAACCACGATTTCTTGGATGTTGTCAAAATATTTAGCCAGTTTCCCCATTTTATCTTCAGCATGGGCTTTAATGGCTTTGGAGAGGCTGAGGTGGTGCGTGCGAACCGTCACATTTTTCATAATCTTGGTACTCCCTCGGACTGTGTTAACAAAATTTTGGATTTTACCGTGGCAAAATGATATCATCATACGCGTTTTTAAACCACAACCACTTCGACAATAAAAACCTTTGAATCGAGAGTAATCTATGGGACTAAAAGTTATAATTCTTGCCGCCGGCAAAGGTACCCGGATGAAGTCCGAAATTCTCAAGGTACTTCATCATGTGGCCGGAAAGCCGATTTTAAATCACGTGCTCGACACGGTGGTGGAGCTGGGCGCTGAAGATATTTTTATTGTGGTGGGGCACCAAGGGGAACAAGTGCGTCAACAAATTCACCATCCCAAGGTGACTTTTGTGGAGCAAACTGAACAGCTCGGAACAGGGCATGCCGTGCTGCAGGTTCAGCCCTTCTTAGCGAAAGCTACCAAAGAGACGGTCCTGGTGTTGGCCGGGGATTGTCCGCTCATCGAAGGCGACACCCTCCAAAACTTGCTCGCCATTCACTCGGAATCCAATGCCTCAGGCACGGTCTTGACCGCGATTATGGATGAGCCTGGGAGCTACGGCCGGATTCTTCGCGGCCAAATGGGGACTATTTTAGGCATCAAAGAGGCCAAAGATTGTGCGTCTGACGAGCTTGAAATCTGTGAAATTAACACGGGGGTCTATGCCTTTGAAGTGGGCGCGATGTTTGAGCAGCTGAATCGCGTGAACACCAACAACACCCAACAAGAATACTACCTCACCGATGTCATCTCTCTGCTCAAATCCGCCGGAGATCCCATCAGTGCCTATTGCACGGATGATCCGGACCAGGTGGTGGGGATCAATACCCGGATGGATTTGGCCAAAATCAACGAAATTATTTATCGACGCAATAACCTCCATTTTATGGAAGAGGGGGTGACTATCCTCGATCCCACCACCACCTTCATCGATTCCACCGTGTGTATTGGCCCTGATACGATTATTTCACCCTTTACTGTGATTCGTGGCAAAACGGTCATTGGGGCACATTGCAAAATTGGGCCTCATTCTTATTTGGAAGACACGATGCTGGCGGCAGATACAGTGGTGCCGCCCTTTTCCAGCCTCACGCATCCCACAAAGACCGTCCCATGCACCTAGTCCAGCCCACGACCCCCCGACACCTCTCGGTTCGGGAGCGGTGCTCAAAGTTATGTTCAGACCAGGGGTTCCTGCCGTATTTGGTGGACCAACTCCCCTTTTCCTACACCTCAGGGGCCTGGTTTGCCACCCAAGTTCATCGCCTTTTCCCCGGGATGTCCGTCCCGTTCTTGCCCCATCTCGCTGAAGAAACACCCTTGCAGGTGCAGCGATGGAGTCAGCTGCCCGTGGCCCATATTCAAGTCCAAGATGGCCAAATTCAGGTGTTGGGGGTGCAAACCACCTTGGCCGACGATGCCGTCCTTATTCAAACCGCCATTGAGCCAACCCTGACCCTATCCGTGAACCCCCTGACCACCCTGCCAGACCCCTTAACCCCCGCATTGGCACGCCGCATTTTTGGATCCCTCAATGAAACCTACAATCCCCTCCCCCTGACCGAAAGTGGATTGAGCACCCAAGATCAAACCCATCTCAACGCCTTTGTGGCTGAAACTGGGATTCAAAATGGGGTCTTTAATATCGTCTTGTCCGCCCAGGTCTTACTCGAAAAATTGGCCCGTTTCCCCCGCGTTTTGATTGCGGATCACGCCCAGGCTACCCCTGCACAAACCCCAGACGCCTTGGTCCTGAACTGGGCTCCCCATCTACGGTACCCCGTCTTTTATCCGTATTTGCAGTGGGTGGCCCGCCAATCCGGATTCCACGCACAAGCCGTGACCTTTGCCAGTCATCCACAAGGGATCAGCCTGCTTGGCCTGGATCGCACTGAAGATGTGCTCTGGACCCAAGCGGTCTTTCAGAGCCCCATTTCCGAAGATTCGACGGCCCATGCCGAGGCCTGTCAGGCCTTACTGGACCTGAGTGGGGTCAGCGCAGACAAGCTCGAAGCCGCGATTGAGATGCATTTGGCCACACTCCCCCAAGAAGCCCATGATGATTACCTAATTCTGCTTTCGGCGGCCTCCTTGTGGTTTGAGGTCGACGAATTCAAAAAAGCCCTAGACTGGGCGGTGCGTCTTCCAAAGCGCTATCGGGATATTGCGGTGCCGTACTATCTCCTTATGGGGCGCTGCTACCAAGGGCTCAATGATCCCCTCCGCGCCGAACTCTTCCTCAAGCAGGCGGGCCAAATTGCCCCGGCCTACGCAGCGGGTCATGCCCAATTGGGGCTGATGTATGTGTCCCAGAATCGCTACGAAGAGGCGCTGATCACACTTGAAACCTTCCTGGCGTGTACCACCGAAATCCCTTGGAATCTCATGATCACGCTGGCCCTCGTGGCCTTACATCAGCGGCGGGTCGAAAAATCACGGGCGTTGCTCACCTTTGTCAAAGACGCGGCCGCGCGATTCCCTTCCCTCATCAAAGAGCATATTTTGTCTCAGGCCAACTTAATCTACACGCAATATTTTACTTCAGCTTAAGCCAAAAATCCGCTAGGATAAGGAGATTATGATCACTATGGCAGTACGAGGAATTCGAGGCGCAACGGTTGTAGCAGAAAACACAGCGGCTGCGATTGTGGCGGAAACCAAGACGTTACTCCAAGCGCTGTTAACGCAAAATCAGATCGACATCGACCAAATCGCCAGTATCTTCTTTTCGGTCACGGCCGACCTGAACGCCGAGTTCCCCGCCGTGGCGGCCCGAGAAATAGGGTTGGTTCATACGCCCTTATTTTGTCTCTCTGAAATACCGGTTCCACACGCATTACCCCGCTGTATCCGTATTCTCATTCACCTCAACACCGACAAATCCCAACAAGAAATGATCCACGTGTACCTCAAAGAAGCCCAAGCCCTTCGTCCGGATACCCAAAAGGGCCCCGCAACGTGACGGCACCGATTCGGACGATTGCGATCATTGGCCTGGGGCTCATTGGCGGATCTTTGGCCGACCTGCTCCACGAGCATGATCCGGACTTGGTGCTCTTGGGCGTGGATACGGATGCCAGGACCCGGGAATTGGCCAAGGCCGCTTGGTTTTCCGGGGTCTATACGCACCTGTCCGAATTACCGCAATCCGTAGACCTGGTTTGGATTTGCACGCCCCTTGAATTGATTCGCGAGACCGTTGAAGCCCTCAGCGCCCACCTCCAAGGTCCAGCCATTCTCACCGACGTCGGCAGCCTCAAGGGGCGCATTGGCTCGCCCCTGCTCAGTAGGGACAACCACGTCTTTATCCCCGGACACCCGATGGCGGGAACCGAAAAAACAGGGTTTGAGGCCAGCGCAGCGGTGATTCTCTCCGGGGCTAAATATTTACTCTGCCCACCGACCCCGGCCAGCCCCCAGTATGATCGGTTTGCCAAATTCCTCACCGAGCTGGGATTCCGGGTCAAAGAACTCTCCATCCAGGCGCACGATGAAGCGGTGGCCTTAGCCTCCCATTTTCCGTATATCATGGCCTGTCTCACAGTGAGTAGCGCGGATGCCCAAGCCGGTATTCCCTATGCCCAAGTGGTGAGCAGTGGATTTCGAGATACCACACGGGTGGCGAGCGCATCCCCACGATGGGGTACCGAAGTATGCCTGGGAAACCGGGACGCTCTCCAAAAAGCCTTGGCCACCACGGTCAACCAAATTGAGGAATTCAGTCACTGGCTCGCAAGTGCAGATACTACGGCCATTGAAAGATTTCTCAGCCATTGTCGCAAAACGCGAAACGAAGTGATGGACCAATGATCGAATTTTTCCCCCTCGAAACCCAACTCCGAGCGCTCACCCCCCTTTGGGAGGGGATTTCCGAGTATCTGATTGCTAAGGGGGGCACCTACGACATCATTCCCACCCTCCAAGAACAAGCCCAGTCTTCCACCACCGGCAAAGTGTCCGGGATCGTCCTGCAATCCAACCGACATCCGGTGGCCCTGGGCTGGGTAGAGCGCATCACGGACTGTACCGGCAACGCCTTGGTCTACAGTCTCCATCCTGAATTTCAGGCGCCATTGGTGAAAGAAATGGTGAGCCGTGGATTAATGGATGATATTTTTTGCGAATTATTTCAATTTGAGGATACCGAGGTCTATCGTGAGGCCTTCCGTGCACAAGGGGTCCACGAAAATGTGCGCCAACGGATGGGGATTTATCTCAGTAATGTCCAATTCTCCACCAAAACCCTCCCGCAAGGGCTCGGGTTTGTGCCGCTCACGATTGCAGATGCCCCGGCTGTAGCCAAGCTCAGCGCCAGATGCCACCAAATTAGCCGGGACTATGTCGGGTACAAAGCCCTTGAAAGCGAAGACGGTCGCTTGGAATTGGAGCACCGGATCTTCTCAGGATTCTATGGCCCCGTAATCCCGGAATCAGCCATCAAATTAATCAAAGACGGCCGAATGATCGGCATGTGTGTCGCGGTTGAAATCAAGTGTTGGGGATATGAAAAAGTGCCCTGGATTTTCGATGTGTGTATCGAAGAGGCTGAAATGGGCAAGGGATATGGGCGTCTGATTGTGGAAGAACTACTCCGAAAGCTCGAAAAATCCTATGAGGTTTGTGGCTTGGCCGTGACGATGGATAACCATGCAGCACGCACTCTTTATGAAAAGCTCGGGTTTATGGTCACCGACCCTTTCTACGAATATGTCCGCTTCACCAAAGGCGCCCCCATTCATGGTTAACGCACCTAAAATCAGTGTCGTCATGGGGTGTTACAACCAGCTCAGCGTGTTGCAGCGTGTCTTGGCGGCCTATGAACACCAGACCCTCAATCCAGACTTATTTGAGGTCATTGTGGTTAATTCGTCGTCTCCAGATGGCACAGCCGAATGGGCCCAGACTTATCATCCCAACTTCCAATTCCGGCATCTCTTAGTGCCCAACCGGGGGAAGGCAGCAGCCCGAAATACAGGGGTCTCTCAGGCGCGTGGCCAATGGATTATTATCACGGATGCGGACATGATCCCCGACCCCCAATTTTTAGCTGCTCATCTGGCGGCCCAAGAAGCGACGACCCGCCCCACCTGTTTTGAAGGGTTGGCCTGGAACTTGCCCACCCTTGAGTGGCCCCCAACGCCCGCGACCCTCAAGCCCCAAGTCGGCACCCATCCCGCAGATCGGGCCAAGCTGGGTTGGTATTATTTTCTCACCGGGAACCTTTCTTTTCCCAAGGGTATTTTTGAGGCCTTTAAGGGCTTTGATCCGACCTTTACGGGCTACGGGTGGGAAGATTTGGAATTGGGATATAGGCTCCAGAAGGCCAAAGTTCCAATTTTGTATTTACGCACTGCGATCAATTACCATTTCCACGTTATTGCCCCTGATGCGGACATCGTCCGGGGTGAAGACAAAGGCCGCTCGGCCAAAATTATGCTTGCTAAGCACCCGGAGCTCAAATGGTTTCTGGGCCTCAATCCCCTATCAGCTGCGATTTTCCCCCGCATTGCCAAAGGGGGGCGATTCTATCGCTGGGTTTCTGAAAAGTGCTACCACTCCCAAAACCCCATCCTCCACGGCTTTGGATTTTGGTTTTTAAAAGAGCATCATTATCTCCAAGGGATCCTCTCCGACGCATGATTCTCCTTTTTAACACCGCGACCGATCCGGTGGGAATGGCCTTGATGTCAGGTGCGACCCTCACGCACGCAAAGCTCTGTCCTTCCACCCACGAGTTTACCGAACATCTTACCGAGCATTTGGACCAATTTTGCCAAACGGCGGGCAAGTCCTTTAAAGACCTCACCGGGTTGTGTTTCACCGTCGGCCCCGGCAATTATACAGGGACCCGGCTGGGGGTTACGGTGGGTAAAACCCTGGCCCAAACCCTCGAAATTCCCTTATACACCCTCACAACGCTCGAGGCTTATGCCTGGACCCAATGGCCGCACGAAGGCGTCATTGTGAGTGTCCTGAGCACACGTCCACCGGCACTACGGATTGGCTTGTTTAGTCTCAGTGCAACACTTGGCGTGGCCAGACTCACGCCAGATTTTGACGCGGATCAAGACGGACTAGCGCGCTTAATTAAGAAATTCCAGGCCCCCGTCACCTTAACCGGGCCGGCGTATTGTCCGGATATTTTCCAAGGCTTGGTCCGGTACATGCAATTTGTCAGCCAGCGGCAGCTGCCCCCCCAACCCTTAGATGTCGTCATGCCCGACTATGCCTATCCCCCCGCTATTGGGGGGAAACGTGTCTAAATCGCGCGGCCACCGGCAAATGATCCGATCCCGAGCCGGCGCTTTGCACCACTTCAGAACCGCTGCAAGTCAACCCAGGCCCATAAAAGATATAATCCAAACGCCGTGACGGGGCATCCGACGGGTAGGTCCACTGCGCGGATTCTTCAACGGGCGTAGCAGCCGGTAACACTTCCGACAGGTGACGACTGATCTGCGAAAAGCTATGGTCATCCCGATAGTCATCTTCGCTGTCATCTGAAAATTGATCTCGCTTCTGGGCGACATCCGGGATGGTATTAAAATCTCCGGCGACAATCGTGCGATCCAGTGTCCCCAGGGTCGACAACAGCTGAGCCACTTGTGCCTCGCGGCTCCGGGCATTCCAGGCCTCCAAATGCACATTTACAACCCGAATCAGGCCTTGTGCGCCGAGATCCAAGGTCAAAATCTGAGCAACACGATCCAAATAAAACAAATTGTAGATCCAAGAATTTTGCCCCGGTTTTGGGAAACGCAACACCTGCTGGGCGTGAATCGGAAACTTGGAGAACACGGCCTGCCCCGCCAAGGTCCGTCCAAAATGACAGCGAAAATCCAAGGTCGTGGGGTAGGGCACCCACTGTTGCGCCCAGGTATAGGCGACGGCATAATAGGGGAACCCGGCCTGAGTTGCAATCCATCGAACTTCATCGATATAGGTGGAGCGTCGAGAGGCCATATCAATTTCTTGCACACATAAAATATCCGGGTTTTGGGCCCGAACGGCCGCCACCATTTTGTCTAAATTTTGCTGGATCTGGGCACGATTGGGGACATGGGCGTTCAATCCCCCCAAGCCACCACCAAATCCGATGTTGTAGGTCATGACTGAGAATGCCGCCTCCGACACCTCCGGCGAATCCAAGCTGGTCGTCCCCATAAAGCCTTGGGTGTAGTCTTCAGTTGGGATTAAGGTCCCAGCGGCCCACCAAATCAAGACGACAAACCCGGCGACCATGCCCACCAGGCCCAGCAATAGCCACTTAATGCTCAATGGCGTCCGATAAGGCAACGGCCAAGACATCTCGTGCGGCTTGTCCGGTCACGACGGGATCTGTGCCGGTTTGGACGGCGGCTAGAAAGCTGGCCAATTCTAAGCCCAGGGCATCGCCAGGCGGGACATCGACCGAAACAGGGCCTTGATCCGAAACGATCACGATCACGCTTTGGGCCAATAAATCGGCTTTGGCCCAGCCGGTACTGCCGGTGACCAAGAGCTCCCGTACCCGAACGGGGCTCAACCAATTCACATTAATACTTGCACTGCCTTTTGGATAAGTTAAAAATAAATGGGCGGCATCATCCCGATCCGATAACACGCTTCGGGTCCCTTTACCCGAAACGGCAGTCGGCACCGCTTGCATCACGGCATTACATAAATCAATATCATGCACAGCCAAATCCACCAGGACATTGGCATCGCGAATCTGATGCGGCATCGGGCTGGCCCGACGGGCTTCCACAGACACCGGCACCCCAATGGCACCCGCCAAGATCTGGGCATTCAGAACAGTAAAGGCGGGGTTGAATCGTTCGATATGGCCCACCCCAATCAGCCGGTTTTCTTCACGGGCCAAATGAATCAAGGCATCAGCCTCAAGCACCGTGGCCGCAATGGGTTTTTCAATAAAGACATGGGCCCCAGACTGCAAGCACATTTCAGCCAATGAAAAATGCAGGCTTGTCGGGGCAATAATACTGACAATTTCGGGGGCCGCTTGCGCCAACAGGGTGGCGACATCGGTAAAGGCGGCGCAGCCTGCTTCTGTGGCAAATTCTAAGGCCAATGGGGCATTTACATCGCAAACAGCCACCAGTGTTGTGCCCGGCATGGCCCGCCAATGACGGACATGGTGTCGCCCCATATTTCCCAATCCGATAACCGCAACTTTAAGTGGAGACATGCCATGATTATCGGCGAAACAGGTAAGTATTGCAAATAGTTTTCAGGGTAAAATTGATTAAAACAGTATTGTGAACTATGATGGCAGTGAGGGTAAAAAAGGTGATTCAAAGAGGGCTCCATAATGCTATTTAATATCAAAAAAGCGACGCAGGCTTTGTGTATTCTTCTTATTAAAGAGGGGGGGAGAATGAACTACATGAAGGCAATTAAAGAGCTTTATATCGCCGATAGAGAAGCTTTAGGGCAATGGGGAAATACCATTACAGGGGACAGCCATGTTTCGATGAAACATGGACCCGTTTTGAGTAATATCTTAGATTTAATCAACAATGGGGGGGACCCTAAGATTTCACCGTACTGGAAACAGCATATCTCGGCACCAGAGAACTATAAGATCTCAGTGTTATCAGGTGGAAATTGTGAATCAGATGAACTCAGCCAAAGAGAAATAAAACTCCTGGGAATAATCCAGGAAAGATTCGCGGAACAAGATGAGTGGAAGATGGTTGATTATTGTCATCAAAATTTGAAAGAATGGGAGGATCCGTCAGGGTCATCTTTGCCGATTACGCCTGAAAAAATCCTAAAGGCTTTAGGAAAATCTGAAAATGAAATCAACCAAATAATAGAGAAAATAGAGACTGTTGATCACGCCAAAAAACTCCTAATTGCGGAGTAACATGGAAATGGTAATCGGGGACACATTTCTAATTCGAAGTCCGATAAATGGGACGACGCATCTCTATATCATAGTAGCCCAGAGCCAAGAAAAATCTTTACTGTTTAATGTGACTAGTTTTAATCCTAACAAAGATGCGACTTGTCTCTTAAGGGCTAAGGAGCATCCCTTTATCTTTAAAGAGTCGGTCATAAATTATGAGGACGGAATTTTGGCGGAAACAGAGAATATTTCGCAAGCATTAAACAGAAACATCATTTCTAGAAACGAAAAAGCAACTAAAGCGCTTGTGGCCAAGATTGTCCAAGGGGCAAGGAAAACAGACGCAATTTCATTAAAGCACCTTAATTTTATTAATAGCTACGGGGAGCCGGAGTAACCTAGCCGTCGGGCACCAAGCTCGAAAAAAAAGCAACTCTATCAAATCGCCCCTTGATAAACCTACAACAATCCCCTAGAATGATTTGCCGTTAGCACTCGATATTAATGAGTGCTAATTTATCCCAAAATCATCATTTTATTTAAGGAGGAGTTCAGTCATGAGCCAGCTCAAGTACCAACCGTTAGGTGATCGTGTGATTGTCGAGCCACAAAGCCCAGAAACCACGACCAAATCAGGAATCGTATTGCCCGACACTGCCCAAGAAAAACCCCAAAGCGGCGCCGTTTTAGCCGTTGGGCCTGGAAAGTATGCTGAAGATGGAAAGCTCATCCCCATGAACGTTAAACTGGGCGATGTGGTCATTTACGCCAAATACGGCGGCACCGAATTGAAAGTTGAAGGTAAAGAATATTTGATCGTTCGTGAGAGCGACATCCTCGCCATCCAAAAATAAGCTGAAATTAAAAAAAGGAAAATAGCATGGCTAAACAATTGAAATACTCGAATGAAGCATGGCAGGCCCTTGCAGAAGGCATCCGCAAGGTGGCAGACGCAGTCGGCAGTACCTTAGGCCCAAACGGGAACAACGTGGTGCTTGAGAAAAAATGGGGCTCTCCCACCATCACCAACGACGGTGTGACCATCGCCAAAGAAATCGAATTGGAAGATCCATTCGAAAACATGGGCGCACAGCTTTTAAAAGAAGTGGCCTCTAAAACCAACGATGTTGCTGGGGACGGGACCACCACCGCGACCATTTTGGGCAACGCTATTTTTAAAGAAGGTTTGAAAAACGTAGTGGCGGGTGCTAACCCCATCCAATTGAAAAAAGGCATCGAAAAAGCGGTGAAAATCGTGGTCGAAGGCCTTAAAGCGAGCAGCCAACCGGTGAACACCAAAGAAGCAATCGCCCAAGTAGCTTCGATTTCGGCCAACAACGATGACACCATCGGCAACCTCATCGCAGATGCCATGGATAAAGTCGGCAAAGACGGCGTCATCACGGTTGAAGAATCCAAAGGGATTGAAACCGAGCTCGAGTTTGCTGAAGGGATGCAATTCGACAAAGGATACGCCTCGCCTTACATGATCACCGACAAAGAAAGAATGGAAGCTTCTTTGGAAAATCCGTTCATCTTGATCACCGACAAAAAGATCTCAGCCATTAAAGACCTCCTCCCCAT
>JAHFCZ010000112.1 GCA_023249285.1 bacterium
AACCCCACCCCAAACCAAGGCCGCCAAACCCAGCCCCATCGACACCAGTGATTTAGGCCCCGCCATGCGAGTCGTCGGCCAAGACGCCTACGGCAACGATATTACCGTACCAGACACCCCAACTCTCTCCAAAAAAGCCAGCCGGCAGGCAAGGCATGAAGCCGCCAAGGCCCAAGATTATTCAACATTAACAGAAGCCGCACAGTGCTTCGTCAGCATCGCCATCGGGACAACCCTGGCTGGACCTCTCGGTGGAGCAGTCGCTGCAACCATGGGTTGCATCCCCACTGCCGAAGCTGCCAAGGCCCAAGAACCACGTTCTTGCGAAGGCTCGCAGCTCGAGTATGGAACCACAACATACAACTTAGACCACCCCAATTTTGCCACCATTTTCGCCAAGACCCCCATCAAAACGGGGAACTGTTATGCCCTCGTACTCAATCAACTCTATCGCGAAAATGTAATCACACAAGCACATGTCAATAGCTTCCACACCCAATTCCTAGCAAAAGGGGGTACCGGTCAAGCCTTTAACGAATTGCTCTTCCCCTTCCTCCAACGATTAGGAACAACCACCCGCTTCAAGAAGACCGAGTCGTTGCAGAAAAGCTGGGAAACCGGAAAGATCCCTTCCGGCAGCCTCATCGGCTTTTTGGAACATACAGATGGGTCCATCTTTCACATCGGACGCATCTGCCATGACCGGGGTTCAAACCCGCGTATGCAACATCTGCTTAGAGCAAAAAACCGAAGCCTCAACGGGGTCTTTATTACAAATCTCCAACCATTGATTGATTCTGCCAGGGAGATAGACGGGCAGTTCTTTGTCATCAAACCCCGCCAACCCACCCGCCAGCGACACCCTGAACTCTGAGCTTGTCCCCAAACCCGACACCGTTTATCTGGCCGATGACTCTGGAATCGAAGTCACCAGTCTCAACGGCCGTCCCGGCATTCATTCAGCCCGCTATCCTGGCCCCGAAGCCCTCCTCCAAGAACTGGCTCCGCACACGGACCGCTCGGCCCAATTTGTCTGTGTCATCGCCCTCAAATTTCCTGACGGCAGCACCCAAACCTACGGGGAGCTTGGAGACACGATCAAATCGCAAACCAGCCACCGGGCAAAAGCCCTAGAGATGGCAAAACAGTGTCTGCGAGACTATGGCGAAATGAGAAAAACCTAAGATTTGCAATAGAGCAGCTGTTAAAGATAGACAAAAACAGGGTATAATGTCCATCAATGATAGACAGAGACATCAACAACCAAATTAAAAAGCTTCTAGATGCTGGGCACTCCCTGCTTTTATTGGGCCCCAGACAAGTGGGGAAGACCACCCTCATCCAGAGCTTACTCAAAGATCGGGACTGTCTTTGTTATAATCTCATGCACTCCAAACAGCACCAGCAATTTGAACAAGATCCCGCCTTGTTAATTCAGGAAGTGCTCGCCCAACCTCACAAACTCATCTTTATTGATGAAATTCAAAAAGTCCCGGCCTTGTTTGACAACATCCAGCTCCTCATCGATGAGCACCACTACCAATTTATTCTCACGGGCTCCTCTGCGCGAAAACTGAAAGCCGCCAAAGCCAACTTACTCCCAGGAAGGCTGATTGCCCTTCGCTTGGATCCCCTCACGCTAAGCGAGTACGACAGCCCTTCCAACCACCCCAAACTTCCGCTCAAAGCACTCCTCAGATTTGGTGAGTTACCCGCCATTATCCAATCCCGATTAGAAAACCAAACCGAATTTCAAGCAGACCTGCTCAAAACCTATGTCTCAACGTATTTAGAAGAAGAAATCCGAGCGGAATCACTCGCTAGAAATGTGGGGAATTTCACGCGATTCTTAAAATTAGCCGCCGAATGCTCTGGAAAACTACTCAGTGTTCGCGCATTATCCCAAGATTTAGGGATTCCCCACCAAACCCTGCAAGGGTACTACGGCATACTCGAAGACTGCCTCATCACCGAAACCGTCGAAATTCTAACCCCTCACACCCAACGTCATCGGTTAAGCAAATCCACCAAAACGTTATTTTTCGATCTTGGCGTCGTCAACGCACTCACCGGATTAATCGACGCCTCCGATTTTCCCTCCGAAATTTGGGGGCAACTCTTTGAACAATGGGTGGGGCTCACCCTTCTTCGATTTAATCGAACCGCTCAAAAAAAATCCACCTTATTTTACTACCGAGATTCACAACACCGAGAAATAGATTGGGTGATCGACACACACCACCACTGGATTCCAATCGAAGTCAAATGGTCCGACTCCCCCAATTTATCCCACTGTAAACACCTCATCCATTTTTTAAAAACCTATCCCGACAAGGCCAAGCATGGGTACCTTCTCTATCCCGGCCCTCGCGCAAGAAAACTCTCCGACACCATCACCGCACTGCCCTACCACGATCTTTTAACAGTATTTGATCATGGCCAACCCTGAATTCATATATCCTGACAACACCCCCGGCCCCTTTTTTGTGGACCAAACCTGCATCGCCTGCGACACCTGTGTGGGGATTGCACCGGCACATTTCGCCCTCACCGACGACTGTGACCATGCGTTTGTGACCACCCAACCCACTACCGACACCGACATTGCACGCTGCGAAAAAGCCCGCCAGCAATGCCCGGTTCAAGCGATCGGCTACATTCAGTAAAATTTTTTCAAAAAAATTCCGATAACGTGAGTTATGGCTTACGGAAACGCAACAGCAATAATGACGACAATGACCGCACTAAGCGTGGCTCGAACAGGCGACAAAACCAAGTCAACGCCACCTGGCCAGGAACAGGTCTGCGTCGTGAAAAGACACCGTTCTCAGGTCGTGCAACCCTGCACGCCCAGAAACGCATCCGATCCACACTCTCCCGCACGTCACCCCCAAACTCGCCACACTCACCATACTCGCCCACACTCCCAGGCCTCTCAGGGCAGAGCCGCCCGTCAGGGATCTCACCCAAAATCAGCACCGCACCCCAACGTCACCGCAGAACCAACCCCACCCCAAACCAAGGCCGCCAAACCCAGCCCCATCGACACCAGTGATTTAGGCCCCGCCATGCGAGTCGTCGGCCAAGACGCCTACGGCAACGATATTACCGTACCAGACACCCCCACGCTCTCCCGAAAAGACCGCCGAGTTGCAAAGCATGAAGCCGCCAAGGCCCAAGATTATTTAACATTAACAGAAACCGCACAGTGCCTCGCCAGCGTCGCCGCCGGGACAACCCTGGCTGGCCCAATAGGTGGGATCATCGGAGCAACCCTGTGCCTCCCCACTGCCGGAGCCGCCAAGGCCGAAGAACCGCGTTCTTGCGAAAGATCGCAGCTCGAGTATAGAGCCACAACATACAACTCAGACCGCCCCAATTTTGCCACCATTTTCGCCAAGACCCCCATCAAAACGGGGAACTGTTATGCCCTCGTACTCAATCAACTCTATCGCGAAAATATCATCACCAAACCGGATGTACAGACATTCTTCACCAACCTCAGAGCAAGAGGGAGTACCGGTCAAGCCTATAACGAATTGCTCTTCCCCTTCCTCCAACAGTTCGGAACAACCACCCACTTCAGGGAGCCCGAGTCGTTGAAGCAAAGCTGGGACGCCGGAAAGATCCCATCCGGCAGCCTCATCGGCTTTTTGAAACATACAGATGGGTCCATCTTTCACATCGGACGCACCTGCCATGACCAGTATTCAAAGCCGCAGATGCAACATCTGCTTAGAGAAAGACTCCAAAACCTCAACGGGGTCTTTTTTTCAGATCCCCAACCATTGATTGATTCTGCCAAGGGGAAAGACGGGCAGTTCTTTGTCATCCAGCTCCATCACCCCGCCCGCCCGCGACTTCCTGAACTCTGAACGAGTGTTATGAAAACCGCGCCATCAACTGGCCTTCCCAATTCATAGTAAAAACGGGCAGGGTGTCTTTCTTAAACTCCATTTTGATTCTTCGCGCAAGCTCCTGGCGATTATACTGAGCCAACAAATGCCGAGGGGGGGTAAAAACCTGCCGATCCCGCTGATACCACCCAAATCGGGTCTCTGAATAGGGGCCTTGAACCACCAAAACCGTATTTCGCAATGCCAGCGCAGCAGTTTTAAACAACATGGAGAAATCCTTTCGTAATACGTGGAAAATTGTTTTAAGAGAGGGGTTTATCTTATATCGACCCTAGCCTTGTGGACAAGCTCCCACCTTTGGAGAATAATAGTAACCCTGATGCTAAGCGCAAACGATTTGTTCCAAAAACTCAAAGACATCAAAATCGGCGGCAATATCTGCCTATTTACCTACGAAAAATGTGAGGAGCTTGCCCCACAAATCAATCGGATTCGCGCACTTAAGGCCGAGAAAAACGCCATTTTATTGGCCCATTCTTATGTCAGCCCCGAGATCCAGCTCATCGCAGATTTCACAGGCGATTCCTACGAGCTGAGCCAAAAGGCCCAGGCCACCACCGCCGACACCATCGTCTTTAGTGCCGTCAAATTTATGGCCGAAACCGCCAAAGTCCTCAACCCCACCAAACAAGTCCTCGTGCCCAGCAAAAACAATGGCTGTACCTTGGCCGATTCGATCAATGCCGACCAAGTCAAAGCCCTCAGGTCTTTTTATCCAGATTATACCTTTGTGTGCTACATCAACACCACCGCCGAGGTGAAAGCCCTCTGCGATGTCTGCGTCACCTCCTCCAATTGCACCCAAATCGTGGCCGATATCCCCAACGACAAAATCTACTTCCTCCCCGACAAGCTCATGGCCCAAAACATCATCAATACCCTGGCCCAACAAGGCATACACAAAAGCATTCTCTACTCTGAGGGCACCTGCTACGTCCACGAGGACTATGACCCTGAAATGATCACCTATTTGCAATCCGAACATGCCGGCATCCAAGTCCTCGCCCATCCAGAATGCAGCCCCGGCGTCCTCTCCAAAGCCGATTTCGTCGGCAGCACCTCGCAAATGATCAACCATGTCAAAACCCACCTCAATGACACCTTCTTGATGCTGACCGAATGCGGGCT
>JAHFCZ010000022.1 GCA_023249285.1 bacterium
AAAGCGAAGCCAAAGCTTGGCCGATCTCTCTCGGGCGACCCAATTAAACTGGATCTTGAGTTGGCCCAAGCGAATGCAAAAGATGCCGTTGATAATTTAAATGGCCAGCAAGGTCTTGCAAAACGGGATCTGAACCAATCTCAAGACATTGCGGACTTGCATTACACCGCCTATAAACTAGGGAAAGTGAGTTTTGTGGATGTCCAATCGACCAACACGCAAGTGCTGCTGTCTCGGCTAAACCTAGTTAGGATCAATTTTCAACTTATTTCTCAATACTTTACTTTATCTAACCTCTAAGGAGTGGCCATGCGCAAACAGATTATTATCGGGATTGTTCTTTTAGGCGTTTTAGGGTTTGTAATCAAACAGCTCTTTTTTCAGCCTGAGTTTCGGTTTGCAGGCAGTCTAGAGGCGACCAAAGTGGATCTCTCTTCACGGTTGGCCACGACCGTATCTCGGGTCTTGGTCCGAGAAGGCGATACGGTTAAAGAAGGTCAGTTACTGGTCATTTTGAATGGGGAAGACGTGAAAACCGGGTCTAAGCTGGCCAATGACTTGTATGACCGAAACCTCAAATTGCTTAAATCCGGGGTTATTGCCCAAGACAGCTTTGATCAGGTGAAGAATCGCAAGGAAGACATGGATTTGCGGATCGACTGGTTGGCCGTTAAAGCGCCTATTTCAGGGAAAATTTTAAATCGGTATCATGAGCCCAGTGAATGGGTCTCTCCCGGCACCAAACTAATTACGCTTGCCAATATCAAGGACATTTGGGCCATGGTTTATGTCCCCCAAACAGAAGTCGGAAAATTAAAAGTGGGGATGACGGTTCACGGGATCATTCCGGAACTTCAAGATCGTCAGTACACCGGTAAAATTGTCAAAATCAACGATGAGGCTGAATTTACCCCTAAAAATGTTCAGACACGGGCGGAGCGTACGCGTCTGGTGTTTGGGGTTAAGGTTAGCTTTTTAGGTCAAAATGAGGATGAAACCTTAAAACCGGGAATGACCATTGAAATCAAGCTTCCCTAATCTCTCCATTGAAGTTACTGATCTTTCTCGGACTTTTGGCCCTGTACAGGCACTAGACCAGCTTAGTCTTCGATTTGATTCCGGGCTCATGCACGGCATTATTGGGCCTGAAGGGGCTGGCAAAACGACCCTAATGCGCTCACTTCTGGGGCTGTTGGCACCGAGTGCGGGCAAGGTCGCTTATTTGAGTGACGGCCAGCCCATCGCTTTTGATGCCATTCGCCCGCATGTTGCCTATATGCCCCAACAACAAAGCCTTTATCCCGATCTTTCCATTGGTGAGCATTTGGACTTTTTTGCAGATTTATATGGGATTTCAGGTCGTGACTATCACGAAAAACGGGACTCGCTGCTGCACATGGCCCGCTTGAGTGAGTTTACGGATCGCCCTGCGGGAAAACTTTCGGGCGGGATGTACAAAAAATTGGGGTTGATGTGTGCCCTGTTACGGTCCCCTCAGATTATGCTTTTGGATGAGCCCACCAATGGGGTGGATCCGATTAGCCGACGAGAATTTTGGGAGCTGTTGTATCGGCTTTTGGATCAGAATATTTTGATTCTGGTGAGCACGGCCTATATGGACGAGGCCGAACGATGTGGCCTCGTTCATTTGATCTCCAAAGGGAAGCTCGTTTCGTCGGGTCGCCCCAAGGACTTACTTGAAGCGGCTCAGGTCAGCCATTTTGATGAGTTGTTTATGTCCAAAGAGGGGTTGGGCGCGCATGGCTGATCTCGCCGTCAAAGTCGAAAATCTATCCGTTAAATTTGGCGATTTTTTCGCTGTAAACACGATTTCTTTCTCGGTGAATAAGGGGGAGATTTTTGGATTTTTAGGGGCCAATGGCGCCGGGAAAACCACCACCATTCGTGTCCTTTGTGGGCTATTGCCCCCCACTTCTGGGCATGTTGAAATTGAAGGTGTGTCGGTTGATGATCAGGCGGGTAATGACCTGCGAATTAAGTCTCTTGTGGGTTACATGTCTCAGAAATTTACCCTCTACAACGACCTGACCATTGCCGAGAATTTAGACTTTATTGCCGGTCTTCGGAAGCTCAAAAAAGCGGCTTATCTTGAAAATCGTCAAAAATTATTGGAATTTATTGCGTTTTCAGGCTCTCTGAAATCTACCGTCCAAGATTTATCTGGGGGGATTAAACAACAAATTGCCTTGGTTGCCGCCCTCCTCCATGACCCGTCTATTGTCTTTTTAGACGAGCCTACGGCTGGGGTGTCCCCTGATTCTCGCGCGCGATTTTGGGCATTGATTCGGCTGTTGGCCCAGAGTGGCAAAACGGTATTTGTGACGACGCATTATATGGACGAGGCAGAACAATGTGGGCGAATTAGCCTCATGAGTGATGGCAAAATTATTGCCTTGGATACACCGGAAGGATTGAAGGCTCAAATTTTTAAGGAGCCTTTGTATGAATTTTCCCCGATTGTGCCCTTGAATTTTTCTGACCTGTCGACCTTGCAAGCCTCCGGTTTATTTTCCTATTTTGAGCCTTATGGCCTTAAATTTCACGCCACCATACAAGATCATGCGGCGTGGAGTACCCAGCAGTCTGAGCTGGCGCAAAAATTCGAGATCCGGGACATCAAGCCGAGCCTGGAAGATGTTTTCATTCGGAGTGTGGAACGAAAATGAGTCTACCCAATTTTAAATTTCAACGGGCCTATGCCATTGCACGCAAAGAAGTGTTTCATATCTTGCGAGACCCTTTCACTTTGGGATCTGCTCTGGGTCTCCCAATTTTTATGGTAGTAATGTTCGGAGTCGCGATCGAGTTTAATGTCCGCAATATTGCCTTATCCGTTGTGGACGCGGATCACAGTTATTCGAGCCGCCAATTGGTGGAGACGTTTGGAAGCTCACGGTACTTTTTGCCGCACACATCCTTGACCTCTGAGGAGGCCATTCAGGATATTATTTCCCAACGCAGTCGGGTTGCGCTATTGATCCCCCCCCAATTTGAAAAAGATGTGGTCTCCGAGCATGGGACCCAGGTCCAACTCTTGGTTGACGGGGCTGATGGCTCAACAGTGGCCCCCATTTTGGGGTATTTATCCCGCATTCAAGTCATGGCCAGTGTGAAGCTCAAGGGCCCCATGCCAGCTCCGCCCTACACCATGGAGTCTCGTTTTTTATTTAATCCAGAGCTCAACAGCAAGTGGTTTGTGATCCCGGGGCTTAATGTCATTGTGATGGGGATTTTGTCGGTATTACTCACCGCGCTAACCATTGCCCGAGAATATGAGAACGGGTCGATGGAGCTCTTACTCTCGACCCCAGTTGAACCCTTAGAAATTATGGTCGGCAAGCTCGCGCCTTATGGGCTTTTGGGGATTATCTCCACGACGATGATCTATTTCATTGCCCGTACTGTTTTTGGGTTGCCATTTGTGGGTAATTTGGCTGTATTTTTTGGGGGGTTTTTATTATTTTTATTGTGCTATTTGGCCCAAGGGCTGTTGATTTCAGTGGGAACCAAACGCCAAGCGGTAGCCATGCAAATGGCCATGATGACCGCGATGCTCCCTTCTCAGCTCTTATCCGGGTTTATTTTTCCCGTCGAAAGCATGCCCAAGGGGATGCAATATTTTACGATGCTCTTGCCTGCGCGCTGGTTTATGCAAATCGCCAGAGACACTTATTTGAAGGGCTCGACCTTCTTTGAACTGGCCGTGCCTTTTATCGCACTCTCCCTCTTTTTGGTGGTGATGCTGACACTCGGAACCCGATCTTTTAAAAGGACCCTCCAATGAATAAGACCTTGCTGGGATTTATTAAAAAAGAGCTTGTGCAGACCCTCCGAGATAAACGGATGCGGATTGTGCTGTTTGTGATGCCCATTGTACAGCTCAGCCTCTTTGGTATCGCGATTTCCAATGAAATCAAAAATGTGCGATTAGCAGCCCCGTTTGTCCATAACGATCCCGTGTTGGAACATATTTTAGATCGCAGCTATGCCAGCGGATGGTTTGTGCCGGCCAACGCTGCCACGTCCGATGACCCGTATACCCTCATTGAGTCTGGCCAAGCTGACGTTGTCATTGTGCCCCAACCCGGCGGATTTACCCATGGGGTGAACCGACGCGAAGGCAAATTACAGCTCCTCATTAATGCTGTGAATGCGACCAAGGCCCAGGCCATCGAAGGGTATTTGACCCGAATTGTGGGGCAAACGGTTCAAGATGACCTCCAGTATTCTGTGCCCCCTGCAGCCGTGCAGCTGAGCACCCGTGTGTTGTTTAATCCGGATTTAAAAACCTCGGTCTTTATGGTGCCCGGGACGATGTGTATGGTCATGGTGATTACCACGATGGTCATGGCCAATATCGCCATTGTGCGTGAAAAGGAAATGGGGACTTTTGAAATGCTTATTTCCGCGCCCGTTTCGCGGACGGAGGTGATCTTCGGCAAAACGATCCCTTACGTGATTTTAGGGATGTCTAATTTCCCCCTCATTTTAGGCGTGGCGACGCTGGGCTTTGGGGTCCCGATGCGGGGCTCTTTTGCCGTCCTCTTTTTAGCAGTTTTTGCCTTTGTGTGTACCGCTGTGGCCATTGGTACTTTGATTTCGACCTTTTGCGAGAATCAACAGCAGGCCACATTGGCTGGATTTTTGGTGATGTTCCCGATGATTATGTTCTCTGGATTAATGTTCCCCGTCGAAAATATGCCCCCTGCGATCCGTTGGGTCTCGGCCATTGATCCGCTAACCCACTTTATGGGCGTTTTAAGGAACATTATGCTCAAAGGTGGTGGGGCACACTTTGTCACTGTTCATGTCGGAATTTTGGCGTTTATTGCCTGTGTCGTTACTCTGGTGAGTTTTAGACGATTCCACACGACCTTATGATTTATTCGCTTTGTTGAGCAGACACCCACTGAAGGTGATCGCATCTAAACATTTGTCATTCCCACGCAGGTGGGAATCCAGACCGTCAAACTAGGCAAAACCTGGATCCCCGTCTTCACGGGGATGACACAAGAGATAATCTAGCCTCACTTTAGATGGGGTTTCCCTGGACACCCACTGAGATAAGATTTGTAAATCGGCAGGATAGGTCAGCTTCAGTGCCTGTGAGCTTCCTGGGATGACCTTGATCGGATGTCCCAATTGCTCAATCAGTGCAGCTTCGTCGGTCGCGGCTGCAATTTGGTCTGGTGATAGGGTGTTATAGGCTAAAGAAAGGGTGTTGAGGTGAAATCCCTGAGGCGTTTGAATGGCGCGAAGCGTCTCACGGGGGATGGTTTTCAGGACTTCACCTTGCGTGTTGATCTGCTTAATCGTATCGGCCAAGACCAGCCCGGGTACGGCGGCTTTATAGGTCTCTAGGGCTATAACGAGGCTTTCCACTACCGTTCGGGGTGCTAACGGCCTTGCTGCGTCATGTATTACTATTTTAGTATATTTATTTATCTTTTCAATCTCCTTGATTGCATTTTGAATCGACTGCGCCCGGGTTTCACCGCCGATAACGGGAATAAACTCCGGGAGATACTCGGCGAGGACCGGCTGAAACTCAGCCGCTAAGGATTCCGGAATGGTGATCCAATAACTGGTAATTTTGGGATGACGTAATGCCTGGGCCGCCCAGGCCAAAACAGGTTGAGTGCCTAAGGGTAGTAGCAGCTTTGGCTGTCCAAAACGTTGGCTACTGCCCGCGGCAGTCAAAATCCCGGCAATACTCACAAGGCCCCCTCTAAAATGGGAACCAAAGAGTGGTAGCGTTCCAAAAACGCGATAAAAGCACGCTCAAAAATAGCGCGATTTTCACTGTTCCCAAAATCCACCCCTTCTTTTCGAATCACGCGGCTGGTCTCTTGCTCAATTGCTTGGATTTTCTGGGCATCACGATTGTTTTGGGAAAATTGTCGCCAGAATACGCCGAGCGGCTCTTGGGTATGCAGTATTAAATGGCCTGTTTTATCCGCGACTTTGAGCTCGACATAAAACTGGGGTTCCTGATTATGGGTCGGGATTACCGCCACCGAAAGGGTAAAGACGTATTCCAAGTGCCCGACCTCACACAACGATTTACTCCACTCTGAATCCTCACTCAGATCCGGAAAGCGGTAGGGGTAAGGTACCACTTCAATTTTGGGGTTGGAGACCGTTTTACCGGATTGGTAAATGACGGCTTCGTTGAGCTCATCGACGTCGATAAAAGCGGTCTTTTTGAGGTTGCGTTCCAACCCGATCAAAAGCTTGTCGGTGAGGCGCTCAAAGAGCACATTCGCAGACTCAGGTGCTTTGAAGCTGGTCGGATTATCCGCCAATTGATATTGAAATTTAATCCCTACCAGTGCAATACGAGGGCGAGTCCCCTCTTCTAGGGGGACTTGCGCTTCCTCATGGTTGCAGCCCGAACTCAGCAGTAAAAAGCCTGTAAGGGCTACCCCAGCAAGGAGGGTCTTAAAAAAATTGGCCACCCCTATGCAGGTCCCAACATGTCTTGCGGACGCACGTACTCATCAAATTGCTCAGAGGTCAGAAACCCTAAGGTCAAGCAGGATTCTTTAAGTGACAAGTTTTCAGCATGGGCTTTTTTGGCCACCTTGGCCGCTTTGTCGTAGCCGATGTAGGGGTTGAGCGCCGTGACTAACATGAGCGAGCGTTCCAAATAATGGTTGATTTGTGGCAAATTAGGCTCAATCCCCATGACACAGTGGTCTACAAAATGCTCACACGCCCCAGACAAAATCCGAATCGAGTGAAGCAGGTTATGAATCATCACAGGCTTGAACACGTTCAACTCAAAATTTCCTTGGGACCCAGCAAACATGATCGCCGCGTCATTGCCCATGACTTGGGTACAGACCATGGTCATGGCCTCACTTTGGGTCGGGTTTACCTTGCCCGGCATAATGGAAGATCCTGGCTCGTTTTCGGGGAGGCTGATTTCGGCTAATCCACAACGAGGTCCGGATCCCAACCATCGGATGTCATTGGCAATTTTCATGAGTGCGCAGGCCAAGGTCCGTAGCGCCCCGCTCGCCATGACGATGGCATCATGGCAGCTCAAGGCCGCAAATTTATTCGGTGCGTCGATAAATTGAAGGCCGGTGAGTTGGCTGATCTCTTTGGCGACACGCTTGGCAAACTCGGGATGTGTGTTTAAGCCGGTACCGACAGCTGTTCCACCAATGGCCAGCTCCAATAAGTGTGGCATGACGGCCTCGATGCGTTGGAGATTGTGATCGAGTTGGGTCACATACCCGGAAAACTCTTGACCCAAGGTCAAAGGTACTGCATCCATCAAATGGGTACGTCCGATTTTGATAATCGACTCGAATTGCGCTTGCTTATTGGCCAATTCTTTGCGAAGTCGTTTTACAGCCGGGACCAAGCGGTGGGTCAGCTCTTCCGCAGCGGCAATGTGCATGGCAGTGGGAAAGGTATCGTTCGAGGATTGGGACATATTCACATGATCATTGGGATGAACGGGTGTCTTGCTTCCCATTTGACCACCGCCAAGCTCAATTCCGCGATTGGAAATGACTTCGTTGGTATTCATATTGGTTTGGGTCCCACTCCCTGTCTGCCAAATCCGTAGTGGAAAATGATCATCCAGTTTTCCATCAATCACCTCTTGTGCGGCTTGCAAAATCAGTTTGCATTTATCTGCGGGCAATTTCCCCAACTCCGTATTCACTTTAGCGGCCGACCCTTTCAAAATTCCAAAGGCACGGATAAGCTCGCGGGGCATTTTGTCTTCCCCGATTCCAAAATAGATCAAAGAACGGGCCGTTTGCGCGCCCCAGTATCGGTTGGCTGGGACCTTCATTTCTCCCATGGTATCGGTTTCAATACGAAATTCAGTTTGTGTGTTGATTGTCATGCACTTCTCCTTTGGTTTGCTGATTTTAAAGTTGTTCGAGGGTTTTCTCAAGTAACAGACGCTTAGGATGCGTGAAATTATGGTTGAGCACTTGCTCGATGAGGGCGCGTTGCTGTGACACAGATTGCCCCCCTTTTTGGATCATGGCGAGAATCGCCTCCATGGCGTGATCAAACTGATGCTCTGTGAGATACAGTTGCACCAGTTCTTGAAGGACCGGTGGGTAATTTCCCATTAGTTTTTGCGCCCGTTTCAAAATCAGTTCCGCCACTTCATATTGGCCATACACCCGACGAATCCGCCCCAGAAGTAAGAGGCTTGTCGCGGCAAAATCACCATAATGCAGAATATTTTTCTTTAAATATTTAATCCCTTTGTCGATGAGATTTCGCTCCAAAAGACTCCGGGCAATCCGGTAATTGAGGACGTAGTTTTTTTCTTCCTTGTCGAGCCAGTCTTTTTCAAGTAGCTCCAATTGGCGTACAAATCGCCCTGAATCTGTCATTTTATCGAGGGTTTCAATACTCTGTTCGGTATGGGAATCCGGCAGGGAAAGCTTTTGTGGTGGTGTTTGTCCTTGATAAGCCTGTACCACCCAGAGGGAATATTTGCTTAATTCGTGGGCTTGCGGCGTCCATCCTAACTGTCGCAAATGGGCTTCGAGCAGCAAAATCGGGAGCTTGTTCTGGTTGAGTCGCCCCCGTTGCACTTCCAATTTTTCAATATTTGGGTTGTTTTCAAGGGTTAAATCACCGATATCGATACACACAAAGAGGCCATGGGCAGGCATGGCATGAAGGACTTGTTGAATGAGGCTCAACATTGCGGCTGAATAATTCAGTAGCCCCTCTTTAAGATCCATCGTTTTTATGAGCTGTTGAATCCCAATGATTTCGCTTGGATTATACCCATTTTCAGGGATAAACCGCAGTTTCCCCACCTCAAATTCGAGCAAGCTTTGATCCGGAGAACCGAGGGTACGACGGACAGTATCAAAGGCCTTTCCATCCACCACTTGGATATGGCGGCAAGGGAGCCACGACAGGCTACGATCCGTAATGACCATATCCGGACAAACCGGCCATGCAATTGGTTTTTCAAGTGAAAATGCGCTGTGCAGTGTCATTTTCCCAGAGTCGGGTGTCAGCTGATCGAGTTGTGCCCATTTTTCAACGAGCGCCGCGCGAGTATCCATTAAATGGAGTTGAAGATAGGGAAAAATAGGTGACTGGGCCAACTCCGTCAAAATAAGGGGTGCTATCACACCCGCTTCAGCCTGAAGCAAAAGCACATTCCACGTTGAAGTCACATCCGAGGCACGACTCGCTTGGAAATGGGCTTCCACTTGACGCGCAATCGCAACTGCAATCTTAGGATCAAGGGCATTGGGAATCGGCATATTTTGGGTAAAATAGCTCTCATATCCCAGCTCCCAAGCCGCTTTGCTTTGGAGTGCGGGAATGCTATCTGGAAACGATACAAATGACTGGAGTTCAATCAACATAATTACAGAATAACATTTGTGCTTTTTAGCCTCAATGCTTATAATGTTTCTCCATGTCTTTATCGTCTCAAAATTCTGAAGGTCTTTTTCAACTTGTGGCCCGCCCAGTTGATGTCGTGGCCGCAGTCCCTTTCTCTGACCTCTGCAGTTCGCTTTTGCCCCGCTTGGACGGCAGTGTTTTGATCTTGGGGTCTTCTCGTAAATTTGTATTGGATCTTGCCCAATTACTCCCCGATTCCGTGGCCTTGGTGGGCCAGGAACCGCCGCGGCAGCAACGCCAACACCTTAAACGCTCTCCTCGATTGGTTGTCGCGACTCCCCAGCGATTGCTGATGCACCTCAAAGAAAAAAACTATTCGGTCTCTCAACTCAAGTGTATTATTTTGGCGGATCTGGATCGCATGATGAACCTCGGGGTTTTGGAATTTGTGGAACAAGTACTAAACGTCTCCCCTTTTGAAAAACAGACCCTTATTTTTTCCGAAAGTTATACCCCCAAAATCCGAGAATTTTCTCTCAAGTTTTCGCATTTTGCAGAACTGTTTCCCACTGATACCGTGCTTTCAGAGCGTGAAATTATAGTGCCAAGCCCCTCGTCCCAGTCGTCTCAGGAACGCCCTGCTAAGCCTGCTAAAAAGCCTCAAAAACGTCACGTGATTCTGGATGAACCTTTGAGTCCTGAGGTGACCAGTGGCACGCCATTGATGAAAACCAACTGGCGAGACGAGCTTAATAACATCTCGATCGGAGAGATCTAATGTCCAAACTTATTACGGTTATTCCCGGAGACGGGGTGGGTCCTGAGGTGATGGACGCCACCTTGGCCATTATCCAGGCCTCTGGCGCCAAAATTGAATGGGAAACTTGTCATGCTGGGGCCAGTATTTTCAAGCAAGGCCTTCCGACTGGGGTTCCGCAATCGACCCTCGACTCGATCAATAAAACACGTGTTGTGCTCAAGGGGCCCCTTGAAACCCCAATCGGTTACGGTGAAAAAAGTGCCAATGTCACATTGCGGAAGCTGTTTGAAACCTACGGCAATATCCGGCCAGTTCGTGAACTCCCGGGTGTGACTACGCCGTATACGGGTCGGGGCATTGATTTGGTTGTGGTCAGGGAAAATGTGGAAGATCTTTATGCGGGGATTGAACACCTCCAAACCCCGTCTGTAGCGCAATGCTTGAAAGTAATCTCCGAAAAAGGCTGCGAAAAAATTGTTCGCTTGGGCTTTGAGTTTGCCCGGTCTCAAGGCCGCAAGCGTGTTCATTGTGCCAGCAAATCCAATATTATGAAAATGACAGAAGGCCTTCTGAAGCGAACTTTTGAGACCATTGCCTCCGAGTATCCTGATATTGAATCCGCCCATATTATTGTCGATAACTGTGCCCACCAATTGGTCAAAAAACCTGAGCAATTTGATGTCATTATCACCACCAATATGAATGGGGATATTTTAAGTGATTTAACCTCGGCACTTATAGGTGGATTGGGGTTTGCCCCCTCTGCAAATCTCGGACAGAACATTGCGATTTTTGAGGCTGTGCATGGCTCTGCACCGAAATATACCGGTCAAAACTCGATCAACCCCACTGCGTTGATTTTCTCGGGTGTGATGATGCTCCGGCATTTGGGAGAGTTTGCCGCTGCCAACGCGATTGAGCAGGCGGTGATTGTGACTCTGGAATCTGGGGTTTTAACACGGGATGTGGTGGGCGATGCCAAGGCGACTAGCACCACCGATTTCACCCAGGCCATTATCAGGAACTTAGGCAAAACCTCACCTCAGTACCCGTCCCGGGATTACAAGGCCATTTCGTTATCGAAAGTGACCACTAAACCCGCTTCGACCCCGGCCAAACGCAGCGTCATCGGCGTGGATGTATTTGTGGAATCCGAGCTCTCTCCCGAGGCCTTGGGCAAGGCGTTAGAAGGGACGTTGCAGGGGTTAGATGTGGTGCTTAAGTTGATCGACAATCGTGGTACCAAGGTCTATCCCAGCCCCGGCACCCAGTTGGATTGTGTTAATGCGTTTCGAGCCCGAATTTTTAAAACAGAAAGTGAGTCTAATTTATCGGATGCCGTAATCTTGGAAATCCTAACGCGTATTGGTCGCGAACACCGCTGGTGTCATGTGGAAAAACTCCAAGATTTTGATGGGAAATTATCCTTTACAAAGGCCCAAGGCGAAGATTAGAATGCGAACTATGAATACCCCTCAAAAATACAAGCGAATTTTGTTGAAATTAAGTGGCGAAGCCTTCAAGGGTGAACGTGATTACGGCATAGACCCTCAATTTTTAGGCTACATTGCCAATGAGCTCAAAGAGGGCCATGCGCTGGGCGTTGAAATTGGGATCGTGATTGGTGGCGGCAATATTTTCCGTGGTGTTGCAGCGGCGGCTAATGGCATGGATCGCGTGACCGCTGATTATTCCGGCATGATTGCCACGGTTATGAATGCCTTGGCCCTCCAAGATGCATTGAGTAAAGTGGGGGTCCCTTCACGGGTCCAAACCTCCATTGAAATGCGACAAGTCGCAGAGCCTTTTATTCTTCGACGGGCCCTACGTCACCTTGAAAAAGGACGGATTGTTATTTTTGCAGGTGGCAACGGCAACCCGTATTTCACCACGGATACCACTGCCGCCTTACGTGCCGCTGAAATTCGCGCCGATGCCTTTTTTAAAGCCACCAAAGTGGATGGGGTTTATGATTCGGATCCCACCCAAAATCCTGACGCAGTTAAGTACGACCAAATTACCCATTTAGATATCTTGCAAAAACAACTCAAAGTCATGGACAGCACGGCCTTGTCATTGAGCATGGATAATAAATTGCCGATTGTGGTCTTTAGCATCCTTCAAAAGGGAAATATTTCCCGTATTTTACGCGGTGACCCGATTGGAACTTACATTGGAGACCGTCTATTGGAGGAAGTAAAATCATGAGTGAAGATAAAATGAATAAAGCGTTTGATCGGCTGAAGAGCAGCTTTTCGACCATTCGTACCGGACGCGCAAACCCTGAGGTCCTCTCAAAAATTATGGTGGAATACTACGGCTCGATGGTGCCGATCAAGCAAATTACTAGCATTTCTGTCCCCGAACCGATGGTACTTTTGCTCACCTTGTTTGACAAAGGTGCTGCCAAGGCTGTTGAAAAAGCCATTCAGACCTCTGACTTGGGATTAAATCCTCAGATTGATGGCGCGGTAATTCGACTGCGTTTCCCTGATCTGACTGAAGACCGACGTAAAGAGTTGGTCAAGCAAATCAAAAAAATGTCTGAGGAATCCAAAGTCGCGCTTCGCAATATTCGACGAGATGAAATTGAATCCTTAAAAGCTGATAAGTCAATGGCTGAAGATATGTCCAAAAAAATGCAAGAAGACATCCAAAAACATACAGATCATTTCACCAAGCTTGTTGATCAACTCACGGCTGACAAAGAAGCCGAGATCATGAAAATTTAATGCAGCACGTCGCCATTATTATGGACGGCAATGGGCGTTGGGCCAAACAGCGTTTGATGCCCCGTCACTTTGGCCATCGCGAGGGTGCAGAAGCGCTTCGGCGAACCATTAAGGCGGCGGTTGAGCTGGGTATTCGTTACCTTTCAGTTTATACCTTTTCTACTGAAAATTGGAAACGCCCCACTGAAGAAGTCGATTTTTTGATGGGGCTGTTTGTAAAATTGCTCAAGTCGGAATTGGATTTATTTGTAAAGCATGAAATTCGGCTGCGATGCCTGGGCGATCTCTCCCAACTTCCGAGGGATTTACAAGTCAAAATTGTTGAGACCGAACAAAAAACAACCGGGTTTACAAAACTTCAACTTAACCTGATGCTCAATTATGGTGGTCGCGCCGAAATTGTCCGCGCCTGCAATACGTTGGTGCAAGGGGCTTCGTCCGAGCGTATGATCATCACAGAAGAAGATTTGTCAGCTGCACTTTATACCAGTGGGACGCCAGACCCGGATATTTTGATTCGGACGGGTGGGGATTTTCGCATTAGCAATTTTCTTCTCTGGCAATGTGCCTATTCGGAGCTGTTTTTTCTGCCAATTTTATGGCCTGACTTTAACAAAGAAACCCTGGAACAAGTCCTTCAGGAATTTAAAACACGTGAGCGTCGTTACGGTGGGGTCCTCGCATGATCTTGCGGTTTATCACTGGCTTTGCGCTCTTGGGGGTTGGCATCGTGGTCATTTGGCAGGGGGGGCTTTGGTTTTTGGCCTGGGTTTGGCTGGTTGCCATGCTCAATGCCTATGAAATGTTTGGGATGGCCAAAAAGAAACACCCCACGATTAATCCAATCCCCGCCTACCTCTTTATTAGCGCCATGCTGTTAAGCGTTTTGCACCCAACACTGCACGGATTATGGAACTCTTGGGTGGGACAGTTGCTGAGTCTAGGGATGCTGAGCTTTTGTATTTTGGAGCTCTTTAACAAAAAAGTGTATGCATTTGATACCCCTCTCTCGTCCACGATTCGCATCGCTCTTTTTGTGGGGATTTTATTTCCCTATATCTACCTCCTTCGGGATGGTCAGCAAGGATTGGTCCATTTGTGGTTTGTTCTACTCAATATTTGGGCCTGTGATGTATTCGCGCTCTTTGGCGGGAAGCTTGTCGGGAAAACCCAGCTCAGTGCCCTTAGCCCCAAAAAGACCGTTGAGGGATCGATCATCGGATTAATCATGTGCTTGGCTATGGCCGCCATTTTGATTGTTATTTTACATCTGCCCATTGTGAGCTATCTGTTCCTGTCTTTGATCGTTGGCATTTTGAGCCAGTTGGGTGACTTACATGAATCGTTGATTAAGCGCCATTTTGACAGCAAAGATTCGTCACAGTTACTTCCGGGTCATGGGGGGTTTTATGATCGTGCGGACAGCACCATTTTTGCTTGCCCGCCCTCTTATTTTTTACTGAACGGTATCTTGTAGATGCATCCCCCTAAAGTTATTTCTATTTTGGGCTCTACAGGCTCTATTGGTAAACAAACGCTTCAGATCATTAGCGCATTCCCTGAACGCTTTAGTATTTATGGACTCACGGCAGGACGTAACATCGACTTATTGGAGCAACAAATTTTGGCCTTTGCGCCCAAGATTGTCTCGGTTAAAGAACCCCACGACCAACAGCGTGTGATGAATTTTGTGGCCCAGCATCGACTCCATACGGAGGTCCAAACCGGAGAGTTTGGGTTGATCAAAGTGGCCACCTCCCCAGAAAACCAGCTCTTGGTGGTTGCCGTGGTCGGAACTGCGGCAATCATGCCCACGTACCAAGCTATTTTAGCTGGGATTCCGATCGGACTCGCCTGTAAAGAGGTCTTGGTTTCAGCGGGGCACCACATCATGTCGGCTGCGCGCCATAAAGGGGTTCCAATTTTACCGATCGACTCTGAGCATGCGGCCCTCAAGCAATGTCTCGCCGGGGTCCATGAAAACCCTAAAATGGTAGAAAAGCTGATTTTAACAGCCTCTGGGGGTCCCTTTTTAAATCGGGATGTGACGACGTTTCCCAACATTACGCCCGCCGATGCGCTTAAGCACCCCCGTTGGGTCATGGGGCCCAAAATTACGGTCGACTCGGCCACCTTAATGAATAAAGGGCTTGAGGTGATTGAAGCCCATCATTTGTTTGGTATTGGCTACGATCATATTGAGGTCTTAATTCATCCGCAAAGTATCGTTCATAGTGCGGTTGAGTTTGTCGATGGCACGCTTTTGGCCCAAATGGGGCTGCCGGACATGCGCTTCCCGATTCAATATGTACTGACTTATCCTGAAAAAATCCATAACCCTTGGCCCAAAACCAACTTGGCCGCCTTGGGCCCTTTGGAATTCCAAGTCCCTGATTTGAATAAATTTGAGCTTTTGGCCTTTGCCCTGCATTGCGGACGTCGCGGGGGCAGTTGGCCAGCGGTTATGAATGCCGCCAATGAGGCTGCCGTTTCCCTCTTTTTGAATGAAACACTGAGCTTTACTGAGTTGATCCATACCGTCATTAATACCACCCAGGACTTTGCCCATTTGAGTGCGCCTACGCTTCAGGACATCATCCATATCGATGCCAGCGTGAAAGAAAAAATCCGCCATGATGCCATCCGAGTATGACCTGCTGCTGCATTGCCAGTTCTATTTAAATCCTCACAAAATTGAAGAGGTCCGTAAGGCCTATCCAGACTTGGCGCAGTGGATGTCCGGACTGGACGGTTATTGTGCCCGAATGGGTCTTCAGGCTGAGCAAGTCGCGTTTCTCAAAAAAGTGGCCCAAAGCTTTAATTACGATCAATTTATCTCACGACTAGACCGTGAAGAGATACAGGTGCTAGACCAAAACGCACCATTGTATCCCACCCTTTTAAACCACATTCCTGATCCCCCCCATATGATTTTTTATAAAGGGGATATTTCTCGTTTGTCTATGCCCCTCCTTGGCGTCGTCGGGCCTCGCCAGCCGAGCGATTATGGACGTCAGGCGGCCGCGTACTTGGTTAAATCTTTGGCCCGGCAATTTGGCATTGTTTCGGGACTCGCGGCTGGGGTGGATGCCATTGCACACCGTACGTGTCTGGCTGAAGGGCAATATAGCGTCGCGGTGATGGGAACGAGCTTTGATACGGTTTATCCGACCGAGCATCGGGGCTTATTTAGTGAGCTTTGTGCTAAAGGTCTTGTGATCAGCGAATATCCCTTTGGCATTCAAACCAAGGGCTATCATTTTTCCAGACGCAATCGCCTGATTTCCGGGCTCTCCAAAGGGGTTTTAATTGTCGAGGCGGGTGAGAAAAGCGGGGCCTTGGTCACCGCACGAAATGCTGTCGAACAAAATCGGGAGGTCTTTGTGGTCCCGGGCTCTATTTTTTCTGAGCAGTCTGTCGGAACCCATCGGTTGATTCAAGATGGGGCCAAGTTGGTCACAAAGGCCGAGGATGTTGTCAATGAATTTTATGAATTTGCCCAATTATCCTTGCTGGATGAAAGCCCTGAGGATGCGGTAGCGGCTCCGATGCCCGATCTTTCTGAAGATGAGGTTAAGATATTGGCTTGCTTTACGAAAGGAGAAAGCCACGGGCTAGATGCCCTTTGTGAGCAATCCGGATTGATGATCCATATGGTGTTGCAGGCCCTGACGCTCTTGGAAATGAATGGGCTAGTAGGCACCTTGCCTGGACAGCGCTATGAACGCATTACCTAACCGTTCGGGTTTGATTTCCGCGTGCTCGGTTCGTCCTCAGACCTTGGAAGACTTGGTCGCTGAACTCTGGTCCGAGACCCTCCCTCTGGTGCCCCTCGATCAGATTCACAGTTCTGCATTTATTGAAATTACAGACCCCATTCCTCAAATACAGCCGCAAGTCGACGCCTCATTTACACGAGTCCCCAACATTTTACTGACGGTTCGCTCTGCGGATTGTCTGCCCATTTTGTTCACGCATCCCAGTGGCTGGGTGGGTGGGATCCACGCGGGACGGGTGGGAACAGAATTGGGGATTACACATCGGGTTTTTGAGCATTTTGTTCAACACTTAAACCTCAAAGATGGATTTGAGATCTGGTTTGGCCCTTGTATTTGTGAAGCTTGCTACCAAATTGATCCTTTATTGGATATCCATTATAATTTAGTGAAACAAAATCTTTCTCAGCTTTCTGCACTCCTTGATCTCTCTCAAAGCACAGTGATCCAGTCGGGGTACTGCACATCCTGCCGAAATGATTTGTTTTATTCTTACCGTAAAGAAAAAACTACCCTCAGAATGTACAGTGTGATCGGAATGAGAGCGTAAGGGAGCAAGTATGGCGACGAAGTATATTTTTATCACTGGTGGGGTTGTTTCTTCTTTAGGGAAAGGCATAGTCGCGGCGTCTTTGGGTGTGCTCCTGAAATCCAAAGGTATGAAGGTCACGATTCAAAAATTTGACCCGTATTTGAACCTTGATCCCGGCACCATGAGCCCCTATCAACACGGCGAGGTTTTCGTCACTGAAGACGGATGCGAAACCGATCTTGACCTCGGCCATTACGAACGATTTATTGACCTGAGCCTTTCCCGGCTGAACAACGTCACTTCCGGGATGATTTTCTGGGAAGTACTGACCAAAGAACGGCGTGGGGATTATTTGGGAAACACGGTTCAGATTATTCCGCACGTGACCAATGAAATTAAAGGCCGGATTTTTAAAGAAGATTTTGATGTGGTTATCACTGAAATTGGGGGCACGGTCGGGGATATTGAAAGCCAGCCGTTTTTAGAAGCCATTCGTCAGTTTCAAAATGAACGACGTGCAGACTGCGCTCATGTTCACCTCACCCTCATCCCCTATTTGGGACATTCCGGTGAATTTAAAACCAAGCCCACCCAACATAGCGTGAAAGAGCTTCGTGGCCTTGGGATTCATCCGGACGTCATTGTCTGCCGCACCATGCATGCACTGTCCTTTGAAATCAAGCAAAAAATCGCCTTATTCTGCGATGTGCCCCCGGAATGTGTAATTTCAGCGCAGGACGCTGACAGCATTTATGAGGTCCCTTTGATGCTGGAGCAAGAGCGCTTGGATGAAGTCGTCGTATCTCGACTGGGCCTCCCGATTCGGCCCAGCCAATTGCAGGAATGGAAAAGCTTTGTAGATACGATCAAAAAACAAGATATTCCCTCCGTTAAAATTGCATTGGTCGGCAAGTACACCAGCCTTTCAGACTCTTATTTGAGCGTCGTTGAGGCCTTAAAGCACGCAGCTGCGGCCAATGAATGCCAAGTGGCTATTCATTGGGTAGAGGCCGAAAAAATTGAAGAAGAGGGGGCCCAAAAGCATTTGTCTGATGTGGTGGGGATTTTGATCCCTGGGGGGTTCGGCAATCGTGGAATTGAAGGCAAGATTTTAGCCGCTCAATATGCCCGCGAAAATAATATCCCGTACTTGGGATTGTGTTTAGGGATGCATATTGCGGCGATTGAATTTGCAAGACATGTTCTTAAGTTGCCTGAGGCCCACAGTACAGAGTTTAACGGCCAGACTGCGGACCCGGTTATCGACATTTTAGCGGATCAGCGTCACATCAAGAAAAAAGGGGGCACCATGCGATTGGGCGCCTATCCTTGTCACGTTCGCCCAAACACCCTACTACACAAAGCCTACGGCACTAGTGAGATTTCAGAACGACATCGTCACCGCTATGAATTCAACAACGCGTATCGCAAACAGTTTGAGTCTCATGGCATGATCATTTCAGGGACCGCGCCGGATGATAGCTTGGTCGAGGTTATTGAATTGAAACGCAATATCTTCCACCTGGGGTGTCAGTACCATCCTGAGTTTAAATCACGGCCGTATAAGAGCCATCCCCTCTTTAAGGAATTTGTCCGTGCGGCTCGGGTCAAAGCCTTTCAAATTGAAGAGTTGTAACTTAGAGGTTGTTGCGAAATGACAAAAACTAAGAAAAGT
>JAHFCZ010000113.1 GCA_023249285.1 bacterium
GTTTAAAGGACAGTTTGCCTTCGTTTAAATTTCCCACTTTCGTCTGTTCCCCCCTCATTTCTCACCCCGCAAAGGAGTCTTTTATGTTCCGCAAATTCTCGGCGAGTGCATCCCGCCCTGTCTCACCCCGCCCAGAAGCTTGGGTCTTTGGCCCTCGCAAAGACTCCACGCTCCCTTTACGACCACTCCCCCCTTTACACCCGGCGCGCCGCCCTGGCACGCTTCGTCGATTGTTGCAGGGTCTATTTCGTCATCCCACTGCCCCTACACAGAAAACGCTCCCTCAACTGACATTGCCTACATGCAGTTTACAGGACAAGTCTGGAGTCCTGGTCTGGAAGGGGAAGCAACCTCTCGATTTTTTCGACCCCGTCATCAAGGATGATGGCCACGTCACCCTGACTACTAGCATTTTCCATGAATGTGCCAAACAAAAGGCTTGGGCTACACTTGCGGCGCTCATTCCCCAGCTGCCCGTTGGAATAAATTCTCTTGAACTTACAGATTCGACTGGACACACCTGGCTCCATTATGCGATTCCTTTGATCTTGAACACCCTCGAAACCCCTGGCCCACTCGAATCTGAGACAGCAAAAAATCTCCTCGCTGTTATTACGCTTGCAAGCACTTCGACTGAAACACAAGCGCATAAAGAAACCCTCTACGCTGTCGTTCAGAGCGCCAAAAACCCCGATCGCACGCTTTTCCAAGCGGCGTTGACTGCGGGGCAATTTGCACTTGCGGCACAGACCCTTGCTTGGCACGCGCGCCCCACGGGTCCCCCTCCTTCAGCGCATGGTGATGCGGCGTTCTGCGCAGACGATAGAGGCAAGTCACCCAGCCCTACGTTTGCACCCGCCGGCGGCGCCCTCTTACCTGCAGCACCGGTAACCAAATTACTGGCCGATCGGACACCGCTCACAATCCTGACCCTTCTAACACCTTTATTGACCACACGGGGTATCCCCGATGCACATCAACAAGCCTGCATCGACGCACTCTTAGGCATTCTCGTCACCCCCACCACCACATTGGTTACGGTCTGTCATGAGCTTGTTGTTGGACTCAATACAGCATACGACGTGGGTAAACGGAACATAGTGCCGTTGAAAAAGCCCCTCGAAGGCCTATGCTACCTTGTCCGTCATCTTGAACGAAACGAAGATAAGCGTTTAGACCCAGACCCTGGCACAGGACAAACCATTTGGCATGAGATTTTCACACTCTCAACGCCACTTCTCGTTAAATTCGCTCAGCTTTGTCAAGAAAATATCTCCCCTACTTTTCTTGGGGAAAAATCGGTTGTTTCAGATGGCAACGGCATTACACCCCTCCACCTCATGGCAAGGGATAGCTCTTTGCTAGAAAAATATCAGACGTGCGTGCTGGATACCCCAACGGGTCGCCGCCTGATGTTGAAAACTTCTGAGTATGGGGACTGTATTCTTGGGACCCTTTTGTCCGATGCTGCCATTCCTACTCATGACCTCAGACCGCTTGTACGCAATATTTTGTGGGAAGCGGTTACGGAGCAGATTGACTCGCTTCAAAAAGCTTCAGACAAGGCCATCCAGGACAGGGCTACGGATGTCGCTCTGCACGTAACCAGGGCCTTAGATGATCCTTGCATGGGATTTGCGACTCGGCCTGAACCCAGCTTTAATGGCGCATTAGGGCTCTATCTGGTTTTATCTGGAGATCTTCCAGCGCAAGAGTGTATCGAGGGCATGATCCCGAAAGCGCTGTGGGCTCACCCGCTCGTCGCAGACTGGATGACTTGTGCCGTGCAACAATTAGAAGAGTTTAAGTTTTTCCCGACTTTTCTCAATTCTTCAGTCTTGGGCATCGGACTTCAACGGCCACTCTCTCAATACCAAATTTTAGGGGACGGCGGGCATCGGCAGGCGTTGCAGGTGGGACTTACAACTGCTGTCACTCTCGCCATCTCTCTCGTTCCAAAGCTACTGCATGAGGAGGAGCCTCTTCGTCTTCAGCTTGTTCAAGCTATTGAGCAGATTGCAGGGCTAGAAAACTTTCGCTTTGAGACTGATGATCCTTCCAAGAAATTGACCCTGTTGGCAACGGAACTGATTAATAAAATCGATAAACATTTCAGGGGCGCTACCATTCATGCCCTTCCCAATGGTGTTTCTTGGGAGCCGGGGGGCGCCTCCGGGCAAACTTTCGGTGCTTTGACGCACCTTTATAACCTGCTGGTCTCTGTCCAAGATGTCTGCCCTACGATTAAATTTGTTGCCCAGCAGGTCCTTGGGTATATAGAGGTTATTGGACGATTCGCCTTACCCACGGACGATGCAAGAGCACTCACCCGTACCCCTGCCTTTCCGGATTAGGATCATGTATGATGGGGGGTGCCTCTCTTAATTATGCGTCATGTTTGAAAGGATCCTCTATGCGTCACCTTCGTTTTGTTCCTGCTGCAGTTTTAATGACATTTTTGGCTGCGAGCTCGGCCTTTGCCGTCCCCTTTAAAGTAGACCCGGCTCACTCGAGCGTCTCGTTTACGGTCCAGCATATTTTTAGCCAGGTTCACGGGCAGTTTAATAGCTTCGATGGGGCCTACGATTTTGATGCCAAAACCAAGGCCGTTAAAGACGTCACCTTTACCATCAAGGCGGCGAGCTTAACGACGAATCACGCCAAGCGGGATGCGCATTTGAATAGCCCTGATTTTTTCAATACCGCTGAATTCCCGGACATCCAATTTAAAGCCGAGAAAATTTCTCGTTCCAAAAACGGCAGCTATCGCTTAACGGGGCCGTTGACCCTTCACGGCGTGACCAAGTCAGTGACCTTTACTGGCAAATTTTTGGGACAAGCCAAGAACCCTTGGGGACAAACGGTCTCTGCCTTTAGCGCGGCTACAACAATTTCACGAAAAGACTTCGGCATGACCTGGAATAAAACCTTGGACAATGGCGGCTTTTTGGTGGGGAATGATGTCGAGGTTACGGTTGCTATTGAGGGTGCTGCTGTGACCGCTCCTGAGACCGGCAAATAGCGGTGGATTTAACGCCTTCCTCCTGGTCGTAAATCCATGTATAATTTTGCGCTATGAAAATACACGAATATCAGGCTAAGTCCATTCTCAAATCGTTCGGCATTCCGATTCAAGATGGGCACGTGATCGAGTCTCTCGATGATGCTGTCTCTACATTGGATCGCGTTTACCAAGAGTTCAATACCCAACAAGTCGTTATCAAGGCCCAAATTCATGCTGGAGGCCGCGGGAAAGGTGGGGGAGTCAAATTTTCACCTACCCGAGAAAAAGCATTGGAAAATATCAACAATATCCTCGGGATGCAACTCATCACCCACCAAACTGGCCCTGAAGGCCAAAAGGTAAACAAGGTGATGATCGCGCAGGCCTTGGACATCAAGAAAGAATTCTACGTCGCCATTACCTTGGACCGTGCCGTGGGTAAAAACGTCATCATGGTCTCCACTGAAGGTGGTGTTGAAATTGAAGAAGTCGCGGCCCATTCCCCTGAAAAAATTATTCGCGTGTGGGTGGAGCCTGGGTTCGGACTTCGTCCGTTCCAAGCCCGTGAATTGGCCTTGGCCCTCGGGTTGGAAGGGGATTTATTCAAGCAAGGCGTGAGCTTGTTTACGAAGCTCTATTCTTGCTATATCAAAACGGATGCTGCGATTGCAGAGATCAATCCGTTGGTTGTGACAGATCAAGGTCAGTTGGTGGCTTTGGATGGAAAATTTAACTTTGATACCAACGCCTTGGATCGTCACAAAGACATCGTCGAGATGCGCGATATCAACGAAGAAGACCCGACTGAAGTTGAAGCCGGTGAATTCAAGCTCAACTATATCAAGCTCGATGGCAATGTCGGGTGTATGGTTAACGGGGCCGGATTGGCCATGGCGACCATGGATATCATTAAGCTCAAAGGTGGTCAGCCAGCGAACTTCTTAGACGTCGGTGGCGGTGCGAATGTGGATACGGTGAAAAACGGGTTCCGGATTATCTTGTCTGACCCGAATGTCAAAGCGGTCCTGATCAACATTTTTGGCGGTATTGTCCGTTGCGATCGCGTGGCCAACGGGATCATTCAGGCGGTCAGTGAGCTGGGTCTCACCGTGCCGGTGGTGGTCCGTCTCGAAGGCACCAACGCACAGATGGCCAAAGATTTGTTGGATAACTCCGGGGTGTCGATCATTTCTGCAGGCTCATTGAGCGATGCTGCTGAAAAAGTGGTCAACGCAGCCCTCAAAGGATAGGAAGCAACGATGTCAATTTTGATTAATAAAGCGTCCAAGATTATTGTGCAAGGGATTACCGGGTCCGAAGGGTCCTTCCATGCCGAGCAATGTCTCGCGTACGGCGGCAACGTCGTCGGTGGGGTTACCCCAGGTAAAGGGGGCCAAACCGCCTTAGACGGGAAAGTGCCCGTTTTTAATTCCTGTAAAGAAGCCCGCAAAGCAGTTGGGGCCAATGTTTCCTTAATTTTTGTCCCCCATGCCTTTGCTGCGGATGCCATTATGGAATCTGCGGATGCCGGCATTGAGTTGATTGTGTGCATCACCGAAGGCATTCCGGTGAATGACATGGTCGATGTATACGCTTACCTCAAAACCAAGACCTCGCGTCTGATCGGGCCAAACTGCCCTGGTCTTTTGACGCCTGGTGAAGCCAAAGTCGGGATTATGCCTGGCTTTATCGCCCAACCTGGTCGTATTGGTGTTATTTCTAAATCCGGAACCTTGACCTACGAAGCCGTGCATCAGCTCTGCCAAGAAGGCCTCGGGCAATCCACTTGTGTGGGGATCGGTGGCGACCCCATCATCGGCACCAAGATGGTGGACTTACTTCAGTTGTTTGAAAACGATCCCGGTACCGATGCCATCATCATGATCGGCGAAATCGGCGGATCCATGGAAATTGAAGCCGCACATTATGCCAAAACCCACATCAAAAAGCCGATTGTTGGGTTTATTGC
>JAHFCZ010000114.1 GCA_023249285.1 bacterium
AAGCATAATTAATCTCCTTTTTTGTTTTCTTTTTTGAGTTTATTGGGATGGCAGAGCCAGCGTTTTTGGACGGCTAGCCCCAACCAGTTTTGGACATCATCTTCTTTGAGCTTGATGTGACGTTGTTCAAGAATGGGCAGGAGGTTTTGAATGGATTCCTCGAGTGTTTGGCCCATTTTTAGGAAAGAAAGGAGCTGGAAAATAGCAAAAGGAAGGACTTCTTCTTGGAGGTGCTGGTGAGCGTTTTGGTAGATCACAATGTGGCAGGGCTTCAGCTTGGGGAGCTTGGCTTCTTTGGGGTTCCAGACGATATAGTTGGCGTGACAGACCACAATATCGGTGCTGGGCTGGAGCTTAAGCGGGAGGGTCGCAAGGGTGGTTTTTTGGGTTTTGGTGAGCTTGGCCGGATCGAAAGGGGCGTCTTGCTTGGCAATGAATAACAGGGATTTGGTCCATTCGTAGTGGGCAAGATTGCGGATAAAGTCTGGGTGATCTCCATTGTAGGATTCGGCGAGGAAAACATCGAGTTTGTTGCCCAGAAAAAAGAGGCTGGGGTGGCTGGAGGGGTAGGCCTCGAGATACCGGGTCATCCAGGTGTCAAAAAGATCCTCTCCCCAAAAGGCGTGGAGTAGGGGAAGGTCCTCGGCTAAGGATTCCAAGCAACGGGGCCAATAATCGTCGACGTAGATTTCCAGCCGTTCTTTGGCAGAGAGATTTTCAGAGGCGGTGATGAATTGGCTGGTTTTTTTGAGGAGGCTGGGCTTGGTTTTGGAAGGGGCTGTGGTCACGGCTTGGCTCATCCAGGATTGGAGCTCAACCAAAGAAGTCGGGGGTTTTGGCTGTGTGGCTTTAAGCGACTTGCTTGGCATGGGTGGCTTGGCTCCAGATGGTTTTGGCTGTATTGAGTTCGTCCAAAAGCTCAGCTAGCGGGGGAATATCGTCGTCGCGCTCGATCATGGTGGAGACGTTCCCAAATCGTGGGATGCATTTTGCGTACAGATCCCAGACTTCATCCCGGATGTCGTGGTCGTGGGTATCGAGGAGGAATGTGCCTTTGTCTTTGTGGCCGGCAATATGGTACTGAATCACCCGTTCGGGTGGAATGGCGTTGATGTAGGTCATGGGGTCAAAATTGTGGTTCATGGCTGAGACGAAGATGTTGTTCACATCCAAGAGGATGCCGCAATTGGCTTTTTCGGCGATCCGGGTCAGAAATTCCCATTCGGGCATGGTGGATTGCGTGAACTCGACATAGCTGGAGACGTTTTCGAGGATGAAGGGTTTTTCTACAAAATCTTGGACGATCCGAGCTCGTTCGGCGACATACTCAACGCACTCGTCGGTGTAGGGGAGGGGCATGAGGTTGTGGAGGTGGTGATGCGCGTGGTGGTTCCAGCAGAGATGGTCGGAGAACCACGGTGCGTTGAGGTCTTTTGCAATAGATTTGAGGGTCTTGAGGTAGCTCCAATTGAGGGGGTCGGTGCTGCCGATGGACATTCCGACGCCGTGGGGGACGAGGGTGAATTTTTCTTTGAATTCTTCTAAATAGGCTTTGGCTTGCCCACCGGGAAGGAAGAAGTTTTCGGAAATGACTTCCAGCCAGTCTACTTGGCCAGGGTTTTCCAGTAACTCATCATAATGCTCGGTTCTCAGCCCAATTCCGAAGCCTAAATCCGGTACATTTGCGAATTTTTTCGAGGTGGTTTTCATAATTTTTTTATTGTCCTCCCCGTGGTTTTTCTTGTCAAATCTAGTCATCAAAAGGGGACCATGCTCCGAGGCCGCAAGGCCCCCCTTTGGAACCCCCGTTGGCCTTACGCATCCATTCGCGTCCGACCCAACTCGCAGTGCCTCGCCGGGACTAGACGCTCCTTGGAGCTAATATGGATGTTGTTGTAGAAGTGTATTTCCCCAATTTGGGTGTCAAAATTTGAATACAAACGTTGCCAAGTCGGTGAATTTTTAGTAGAGTTTTCTTGCCCATTTATCTTCACAATGTGGCGGCGTAGCTCAGTTGGTTAGAGCACACGGTTCATACCCGTGTTGTCACTAGTTCGAATCTAGTCGCCGCTACCATCCGTTCAGGAGCAATTCTTTATATTTTTCTGCGGCTTGCCTGACGGTGTAATGGTCTTCGAGGGCCTTGCGGGCATTCTTGCCTAGGGTGAGGCGAAGTTCGGGGTCGTTTGCGAGGGTGTGAATCGCCTCCACTAAAGCGTCTGTGTTGCCGGGCTCAACGACGAGGCCACAGTTGTAGGTGCGCAGAATGTGGGCAATTTCGCAGTCTGGGGGCAGCACCCCAATCATCGGAAGGCCGGCGGCCATGAGGCCAAAGGTTTTCGAGGGTACCGAGAGGCCAACTTGGCTGGGGAGCAGGCTGACTAGTCCAATGTCTGCGCTGGTGAGCAGTGCTCGGAGCTGGGGACGGGGTACGAAGGGTTCGAGGCTGACCTGGGTGAGGGCATGCGTGGTGATGAATCGCGACAACCAGGCTTTTTTGTAGCCATCACCAACAAAGCGCCAGTGAAGATGGGGGTGCCCTTGGAGGGCTCTGGCAGCCTCAGCAAAGGTCTCGACATCGTGAAAACGACCGAGATTTCCGGCGTAAAGGAGAGTTAAAGATGAGGAGGATGAGGATGAGGATGAGGGGGTAATATTTGTATCATCGCCCCAGACGGTAATCTCATGGAGTTTGTCATGGAGCTCGGGGGGGAGTTGGGGTTGGAGCTTGGCACGCATGCATCGCCCCAAGACCACAATATGGGTGGCTTGGCGGTAACAAATGAGGTTGGCCCTGCGCCAGAGTCGGCTGAGCCAGTGTTGGTCTGAAAGGAGATCACAGGCAATGGCGGTGTCGGGGTAAAGATCAAACACGACATACACCATTTTTCGGTTTTTGAGCTTGGAAATCCAGGCGGCGAGAATCCCTAAAAAGGGGGGGTTGGTGAAGACTAAAATGGGGCTTTTGTCGCGGCTGAGGAGGCCTTTGATTAAAATCGATAGCCCAAAGCTCAGATGGTTGAGGAGTTTTCCCCAGAAGTTTTTTTTAGGGAATTGGGTAGACCAGACGCGTTGAATCAAAATCCCGTGATGAATCAGTCGTTTCGGGTAGCGGGTATGGTGCTCGGTGAGGGTGGGTTGGGCGCACCAGACGGTCAGCTGAAGTCCTTGGGCTTGGAGTGCTTCGGCCAGCTCGGTCATGGTTTGGCCGGTCGACACGAGCTCCGGATAAAAGAGTTGGCAGAGAATGAGGACCGAGGTCACAGAAGCTCGGCAGCTAGCGATGCCAGCGGGGATCTTTCGCTCTTGGACAACAGAATATGTCCGGTAATGGAATGGTTTTTAAGTTGGTCGGCGATGAAGCTTAGCCCGTTGGAGTTGGCATCTAAATAGGGGTTGTCGATCTGTTCTGGGTCGCCGGTGAGGATGATTTTGGTGCCGGTGCCCACCCGAGACACAATGGTTTTGACCTCGTGGGGCGTGAGGTTCTGGGCCTCGTCAATAATGATGATTTGGTTGGGGATACTGCGGCCCCGAATGTAGGTGATGGCTTCAATTTCAATGAGCCCCGAATCGAGGAGATAATCGATCTTGCTTTTTGCCTTATGGGAGCCTTTAGAAGGCTTTTCGTCGTCGTAGCCGTCATTGTCGGTGTCTTGCTGCATAATAAAGGCCAAATTATCAAAAATAGGCTGCATCCAGTAATTGAGCTTCTGGTCTTTGGTGCCAGGGAGATACCCGATGTCTTTTCCCAACGGCATAATGGGACGGGCGACCAAGAGCTTTTCGTAGAGGGGCTTTTTGCCGATGACACGTTGGAGTCCGCAAGCAAGTGCGACCAGGGTTTTCCCGGTGCCGGCTTGGCCAATCAAGGTCGCGAGTGCAATGTCATCGTTGAGCAGTAAATCGAAAGCAAATTCTTGCTCCATATTGACCGGTTTGATGCCCATGGCCTCGTAATGGCTTTTGAGTGGGATAATGGCTTTCTGTGCGGCGACGTAGCGCCCTAAAATGGGTTTGTCATGGTCGGCGACACCAGGACATTCAAAGGCGACGTACTCGTTGTCATTGAACATGGCCCCGGTGATCTCGAGCTTGTTTTTTTCGAAGAATTGGGCCAGTTCTTCTTCTGTGACGGTGAGCTCGCGCCAGCCTCGGTAGAGGGACGCATATTCAACCTTTTGTTTTTCGAAGTCGTTGGCCTTGATGCCGAGGGCAAGAGCTTTGATTCGGGCATTAATGTCCTTGGAAATAAAGAAGACTTGCTCCCCACTGCGCTGGAGATTGAGGGCAAGGCTGAGAATCTTGTTGTCTTTTTTGGATAAGTCGAGGTCAATGTTGGTGGGGGGTGGGGTGAGGAGGATTTTGAGCTTGCCACCGTTTTTGAGCTTTGCCCCTTCAGATAAAGCGCCTTTGTGGCTGACTTGGTCAATTTCTCGGAGGATTTGTCGGGCGTGCTTCCCCTTTTTGTCTGAAAAAGACTTAAAAGTATCGAGCTCTTCGATCACTGTAATCGGGATGACGACGGTGTTGTCGCTAAACGAGTATAACGCGCTCGGGTTATGAATCAGGACATTCGTATCGAGTAGAAATGTTTTGTTTGACATGAGACCTCTATTCTATCACTAGTGGCTCTGTTGCAAAATGCCCAAATCATCCCATTTTCGCTTTCTGACATCATACTTGCCGCTCGCCTACGGCTCCCGAGCACTCGGCATCGGTCGGTCAGAACAAGTCTGGTCCTTCCTCATTTGGAAGAACCAACCCACCCTTCAACCCCACCCCCAACCCCTCCCCATTCCCGATGGGAATAGAGAGGGGAGCTTGAATTTAGCCTTTTTTATTAGGGTCATGATTTAATCTCCATTCGATTTATGGTCTTGGATAGGGGTATTCCCTTTGCAGGAATCATTGAAACTTTGTCGATGGCCTGCTTTTCACCTTTAGCGAAACAGTGTTTAACCGTAG
>JAHFCZ010000023.1 GCA_023249285.1 bacterium
ACTATGAGGTGGAACATGATGTGCTTGTATTCCCCAAAGGGGTACGGTGGGAGGCACCGGATTTAACACAGCTGATCTTTCGGGAACATCTGCAAAAACTCCAAAAAAAGGACTGGATACAAACCGTGCATGCCCGAACCATGATTACCGCGGACTATGGAAAAATGACGCGTGACGAGCTTATTTTTGAAGGGCAAGTCCTGGTAAGCCAACCCCAACAAACACTGTCCTGTCGGCAGTTGAGTATCCGGCCTAAAGAAGGGCTTGTCAGCGCAAAAGATCGGGTAAAATGGCGTAAACCCAACCAGCTCAATGGCGAGGCGCAACGGGTAACCTTGAATATCACACAAGAAAAAGTAGAGGCTAGCCAACGAATTAAAACCATTTTTTATCAAAAACGAGTAGAAATCCATGATTAAATTTGAGCATGTGACCCGAGAATTTGGAAATCAAAAAGGGGTCAAAGATCTTAATTTTGAAATCCATTCGGGAGAGATTACGGCTTTGTTGGGCCGAAATGGGGCAGGAAAAACAACCACTTTAAAGCTGATGACCGGGTGCCTAACCCCAGCTGCTGGAAAAATGACGCGCCAAGGGAGCCTGGGCTTTGTGCCCGACCACGCCCCGGTGTACCCCGAAATGACCTTGGACGCTTACCTGAAATTTGTAGCGGAGCTCCGGGATATCCCCAACTCAGAACAAGGGCAGGCCATTGACCAGATTGTGTCAAAATTTGAGCTTGAAGCAGTTCTAGATCGCATAATTGGGCACCTGTCTAAAGGGTATCAACAACGCATTGGACTCGCCCAAGGACTCCTCCATAATCCAGAGATCCTAATACTGGATGAGCCGACAGCCAGCTTGGATCCCGAGCAGCAACGCCAAACCCGGGAGTGGCTCAAAACCCTGGCACCCAGGAAGGCGATCGTGATTTCTAGTCATAGTCTTGATGAGGTGGCCCAACTGGCGAGTCGCATTTTGATTTTGAAGGATGGGCGTTTGGAGCATGATATCGAGTTGAGGAACAGGCCATTATCCAACGAGGAAATTGGGGCGTTGATATGAAATCAATAAAATGGGCGCTCATTTTTCGTCGGGAATTCAGGAGTTATTTTCAAACCCCGTTAGCTTATAGTGTTCTTTCGAGCTTGTCGTTGCTAGGGGGATATTTGATGACGAGCCTGATGGCTTATTTCCAAAACAGCCTGGTGGTGACCTTTTGGTTGGGGAATATGGGGCTGATCTCCGTGTTTCTTTGTCCACTACTCACCATGAAAACGTTTTCAGAAGAGCGTGAAAATCACACCCGATGGCTGTGGCAAAGTGCCGGAATTTCCCAAGGGTCTATGGTGTGGGGAAAGTATCTCTCAGCAGCGGCCTTATGGACTCTCATTTTAAGTATGAGTTTGCCGATCGCCTTCATCATGGGGAAGGGGGCCTTAATCGGCGCAGGCTATTTGGGGGTAGCGCTGGTAGGGTACGTGTTACTGGCCATTGGAATGACTGGGGCAGTAATGTTCGAAAGCCAAATTGGGGCCGCGCTCTGGGGATGGATGTTGGGCTTAGCATTTTGGATGTTGGGTGGCATTGCAACCGCATTCCCCGCACCTATTCAAACGGCACTGACCTTTATGGGGCTGCAAACCCACTTGGATCAATTTTTACAAGGGACGATTTCTGTGGCCGCAGTAGGGATGTATCTCATCTCGGCATTGATCTGGATCGCGTTAAGTATCCAGATCTTGCGTTTTCGGCAAGATCTCAACCAAAGACAAGGCCTCAGAAATGGACTCGCAACCCTCATGTTAGGGGGGGTCGCACTCTGGGGTATTTCCAATGTGAACTGGGAAGTGGATGGCTCTGGCAGAATCCCCGGAACACTAAGTGCGAAAACCCAAAAAGTGCTCAAGGAATTGTGACATCCGGTCCAGATCACCCTAGTCAATGTCCAAGAGTCGGGACAAGAGAAGAGCCTTACGGCTCTGTTGCATCGGTATCACCGTGCCAATCCCCAAATCACTTGGACGAAGCGCCAACTTAACAATGCCGAGCCCAGTCTCATGGTGCGGACAGGGACCCAACAATGGACAACCCCATTGGAGGCACTGACCTTGCTTCTGGATAATCCGCCGCAAGAATGGGGGTTTGCGGAGCCTGTGCTGACGGGGATGCTCAGTCGTATCGTTGCCGCCCCACCCGTGATGGGATGGATCTCGGGTACGACCCAAAACAACACGCAAAAAGGGCCCAATGGGACCTACTGGCTAGCCGCAGCACTGGCACAAGAGCCCTATACGGTGACCGCTAACCTCCAAAATGCGCAGGTCATCATCGTTGAAGGACTGACACGCCAACTGACCAGAATTCAACAAGGTGCACTCATTCGATTTGTTGAAAGAGGGGGGAGTCTGATCATTTTGCAAGATCCTGCCCAAGCTGGGGTAATCAATCCGCTCATCCATCACTGGGGAGTGCAGATTCAAGACACCCCTATTGTCGACGAAAGTCAGTCCAATTATTTTCGACAAGAAGACCTGCTTCCCAAGCTCATTGCACATCCCATGACAGCACCCTTGATCCAAGGCAAGCACCAACCCCTTTTGGCGGTGGCAAGCCCGATCATGGTCTCACCCAATCAAAAAATAATGCCGTTGCTCCAGAGTTCAGCCCAGTCGTGGACCCAGGGGAATACCCAGCATCAAGGGCCGTTCAATCTCGCCGTACTCTATTCGGTAGTGGGAGGGGGACAAGTCGTCGTCGTGTCTAATCGCGCCTGGATTACCAATCAGTTGGTTCATACCCAAGGAAATCGAGAACTCATTCTTTCAATGTTGGCGGTCCTGACCCATCAAGCCCCGAGTATCCACCCCACCCACCAAACCCTTGATCAAAAAAACTTTTCTCGCCTGGATTTTGCGCTACTCACAGTGTGGAGCCTCGTCATTTTGCCTGGAGGATGGGCACTATTTGGGCTAATCTTGTGGTGGAAAAGAAAAAAGTGGTAGCATGAGGGACTATTTTTGCCGATGTAGCTCAGGGGTAGAGTAGCTGATTCGTAATCAGTTGGTCGCGGGTTCAATTCCCGCCATCGGCTCCACTGGAACCAAATTATGAAATGGCAGCTCCAAGCACAATTAAATCACGTATTGCAGACCCTGGGGTATGAATTGCCGACACCGGCAGGCTTGTCTTTCCCCGCAAATCCCGATTTCGGGCACTATGCCACCAATGTCACGTTCCAATTGGCGAAAATCCAAAAAACGAATCCGAAGCTCTTGGCGGAAACAATCGCGACACAATTAGAACAAAGCCCGACTTTCAAGGGAAAGCTTCAGTGTTCAGCCGTGAATGGCTTTATTAATTTTACTTTTTCAAATGACCAGCTTTGGGCGTTGCTGACCCAACTTGAGGGCGTGAGTTTCCCCAAAACAACCGAGAAAATTTTATTGGAGTATGTGTCGGCAAACCCCACCGGACCGCTGCATATCGGACATGGACGCTGGGCCGCCCTGGGGGATAGCCTGTATCGCATTCTCGCCGCAACCGGACATCAGGTACAGACCGAATTTTATATCAATGACGCGGGCAATCAGGTGCAGAAGCTCTATGAAAGTGTACAGGCGGTCAAAGCCCAAACTCCCATCCCCGAAGATGGGTATCATGGGGCCTATATTCACGATTTGGCAGCGCTGGGCGATGATCCCCTGAAACAAAACTTAAAGTGGCAGCATGACACCCTAGCGGCCTTCCGGACGCATTTTCACAGCTGGGTCTCGGAAAAAAGCCTGCAAGGTCCAGAAAAAATCCAAAACGTTCTGGATATTTTGCGCCAAAAAGGCTTAAGTTTTGAATCAGAAGGCGCACTTTGGTTCCGCTCGACGGAATTTGGCGATGATAAAGACCGGGTGCTAATCAAGAGCGACGGGGCAAATACGTACTTCTTGATGGACTTGGTCTACCATTTGGATAAAATCCAACGCGGGTTTACCCTGTTGATTAATATCTGGGGAGCGGATCACCATGGGTATGTTAAACGAGTGAGAGCCGGCGTTCAGGCCTTGGGGGGCGAACAATTTGCACAAGATGCACATTTCAAAATTATGATTGGCCAATTAGTGAATTTGTTTCGCGGGGGAGAGCCGGTTCGGATGTCCAAGCGGACCGGGGATATGATTACCCTCCAAGAGGTGATCGATGAAATTGGAACAGATGCCGCCCGATATTTCTTGATCGAGAAAAGCCCGGACTCGCACGTTGAATTTGATTTGGCGGTCGCGGTGCAGGCCTCCAGTGAAAACCCGGTGTATTACATCCAATATGCGCATGCACGACTTTGCAATGTGTTGGCTAAACTCGCGGATCAAGGCACCCCAGAAGCCCAGTCGGGCCTGCCTCAGCTGGGGCCTGACGAAGCGGCGTTGATCTGGCAATGTCTGAAGTGGTCGGATGCAATCTGGGAAGCCGCCCAAAATCTGGCCCCACATCAAATGGCGCATTATGCCTGGGGCTTGGCCAAAAAGGTACAATTGTTCTATGAGCGGTGTCCGGTACTTAAGGCAAGCCCAGCGGAGCAGCACCAGCGCCTCGAAATTATCAAACATGCCAAAGAAACCCTTCGTAAAAGCTTGGATGTGCTGGGGATGTCTGCCCCTGAGAAAATGTAATCGTTTCCCGTGGAATTTTTTGACAAAATTACAACATTCGTTGCATCACAGGCACTCCTAAATCCCAGTCAAAGCTTGGTTTTGGGGTGCTCAGGCGGGCCGGATTCAGTGGCGGCTCTGCATTGGCTCATCCATTTTCTGAATGATCCCCAATCCCAACTGCGGGTGGTGTATTTGGATCATCAACTGCGGGAGGTCGGCCATGAAAAAGCCTTGATCTTGGCACTCGGAAACCAATATGGCTTGAAAACCCATATTCGCAAATTACCGGTCCAAGTCTACGCAACCAGACACCGATGTTCGATCGAAACCGCGGGTCGTCACCTACGACGTCGGCTCTTGGCCCACCTGGCCAACGGTCACGGCGCATCGGCAGTCATTACCGCCCACCATCGAGATGATGCCTGTGAAAGCTTGATGATGCAATTGCTTCGGGGCGCAAAATCAGGATGGGTGGGGATGCGTCCCATTCAGAGTCTGGATCAACATCTTCAACTGGTCCGGCCCTTGATGGCGACAACCAAGTCCGAGATTTTAAAAGTGGTGGAGGAACAGGGGTGGCAATACTGCGTCGATCCCACTAACGCGGACCCGAGCTTTACCCGAAATCGGATTCGACACCAGCTGATGCCGCATCTGGAGAAATTAGACCCAAATTATGCGGATAAATTTTGGAAAACAATGACCTATTTACAAGAAGTGTCCCTCGGTATCGATGACACAATCCTCCCCATTTTGGCCCAGGTTGAAGTGGAAAATGGGCAGGTCCAAATCTCACGAGAGGTGGTGTCAGCGCTGCCGGATTGGCTATTAAAGCCCTTCCTTTTACGATTTTTGCAACGACATGTGACCCCGGATCAACCGGATAAGCAAATTGTTGATGTGCAGGTATCCAATATTGTAAAGCTGGTCCGCCGCGGGTTTGGACAATGGTCGCTGCCAGGGGGTGGGAGGCTAGAGGTTGAGAAATCGAGGATAATCCTCTACGATAACGGCTGTGAAAAGCCAAGCTAAACTGTTTTTTTTTACTTTTCTGATTTTCCTTGGCATTCGGTCAAACGAGGTGCTGGCCAAACGTGCAGCAGCGCCCGCGACCCCCAGCCCCAGCTTTACGAGCCCATTTTACCTCAAAGTAGATCCTAAAATTACCGCCAAAGAGGTGGCCCGTGAGTCGGCTTCTAGCAAAGATCTCCCCAAGCCAACCCAGACCTATGTCGTTGAAAATTTTGCGGACAGTAGCCTCAAGGCCTGGTGGGGCTTCGGCGACCTTTCCTTCGACGTCGTGGATAATGCGGTGGGGCAATTTGAGCCCACGGTAGACGGTCGATCCCTTCGTCTCCAAGGTAAGACCAAACATTGGGGGATTGGGGGCTGCGGACGTTTTATTGGCCTCAATGCGGCGCAATTTAATGCAATGAAGTTTATGGTCAAAGGGAATGCGAAGTCCGGGCATAGTGGCACCCTCATTGTGGAGCTGTACGTGGCACAAGATAACAAATGGATGAGCGATGACACGCAGCGTCGGGAGTATGCCCTCAAATACGAATGTAAGTTTAGCCATTCCCTTCAAATCAATTGGCAAGGATGGCGATTGGTCACGATTCCCTTCAAAGAATTTTTGGCGGATAGCCCCCGGATTAAGAAACATTTTTGGGATGCTGCAAAACAAGACGCGACTGGGACCATGGTCCAGATTCAATTTGTGGTGCTGGCCCCTCAAGAAAAGGGGGAGGTGGACTTCCAAATAGGGTCTATTGCTTTTGCAAAAGATCCAAATCTTTCCCCTGTTTTAAACACAATAGACTACTAATTTTAGATAATTCGGACAAAATCAGAGCAAAACGGCAAAATAAAGGGCTGTTTTTGAAGAAATTCTCTTGAAAATATCACAAGAAGCCGATACATTTATCTAAAATGGTCCAAAACCCTTAAAGAGGAGTGTATGTATGTCGGCGTTTAAAAGCACCCAAGATGTTCTAGCGTTCATCAAAAAAGAGAAGATTCAAGTTGTAGATTTAAGATTTACAGACTTTATTGGGACTTGGCAGCACTTTTCAATTCCAGCAAGTGTTGTAGAAGAGGGGACTTTTAAAAACGGACTAGGATTCGACGGATCCAGTATTCGTGGGTGGCAGGCCATCAACGAATCAGACATGCTGATCATTCCAGATGCAACCACCGCATTTATCGATCCTTTTTTTGCACATAAAACCCTGGTGTTGATTTGTGATATTTTGGACCCGGTCACCCGAAAGCCTTACTCCAGAGATCCTCGTTTTATCGCTAAAAAAGTGGAAGCGTATGTAAAATCTAATGGGATCGCCGACACGATCTTTATTGGCCCTGAGCCCGAGTTTTTCGTGTTTGACAATGTGCAATATGACCAAAAAGAAAATGAAGGGTTCTACCACATTGACTCGGTAGAAGGCCGCTGGAATACCGGTCGTGATGAAGGCCCGAACCTCGGCTATAAAATCCGCTACAAAGAAGGGTACTTCCCACTTCCCCCGGCGGATACCCTCCAGGATATTCGCTCTGAAATGATGTTGACCCTCGAAGAAATTGGGATTCCGATGGAAGCTCAACACCACGAAGTGGCGACCGGGGGTCAATGCGAAGTGGATATGCGGTTTGCACCGTTATTGCACATGGGTGACACCATGTTGAAGTTTAAATACATCATCAAAAACGTAGCCTTGCGTCATGGCAAGACCGTGACCTTCATGCCCAAGCCCTTGTGGAATGACAATGGCAGTGGGATGCACGTTCACTTCTCACTTTGGAAAGACAGCAAAAACCTGTTTGCAGGTAAAGAGTATGCCGGTCTTTCTAAAATGGCCCTTTATGCAATTGGCGGGATCTTAAAGCATGCACCTGCATTATTGGCCTTCACCAACCCCACGACGAACAGCTACAGACGCTTGGTGCCTGGGTTTGAAGCGCCTGTAAACTTGGCTTACTCCGGACGTAACCGGAGTGCTGCTATCCGGATTCCGATCCTCCATACCTCAGAAAAATCACGTCGTTTTGAGTTTCGTTGCCCAGACCCAAGCTGCAATTCTTACCTTGCATTCGCCGCCATTACAATGGCCGCACTAGATGGGATTCAAAACAAAATCGATCCGGGCGCGCCGATGGACAAAGACATTTATGAGCTTTCGCCCCGTGAATTGCGAAAAATCCCCCAAACCCCTGGGTCGCTGGCAGAGGCGCTCAATGCCTTGCGTAAAGATCATTCTTTTTTGCTGAAAGGGGATGTCTTTACCAAGGATGTCATCGACACCTGGATCAACTACAAGTTACATAAAGAAGTGAAGGCTGTAGACACCCGTCCTCACCCTTGGGAATTTGCAATGTACTACGACATGTAGTACCATGCCCCTCTGTTTTATTACTTGAAAGGTTAATTCGATGCCAGTACCGAAGAAACGCAGATCTAAATCCAAGAAACGGATTAAAGGCGCATGTTGGAAAATTGAAGCGCCAAACTTGAGACCTTGCCCCAATTGTGGGTCACTCACGTTGTCTCATCATGCTTGCCCTGCTTGTGGTCAATACAAGGGCAGACAAGTGGTGAACATTAAGGCTGCAGACTCCCAAAAGGACGCCTAGTTGGTCCGCATAGCCCTTGACGTGATGGGGGGGGATCACGGGCCACGGGAAGTGATGGCCGGGGCCCTATTGGCACTTGAAGAGTATGAGTGTCATTTGGCGTTAGTGGGGCCTGAAGAGGTCATCGCAACCGAGCTCAAGGCATTTCCAAAATGGCCGATGGATCGTACAACAATTGTCCATGCCCCCGATATCGTGGGAATGGCTGAATCTCCGTCTCTTGCATTTCGCAAAAAAAAGAACTCCTCAATCCAGATTGGGTTGAACTTGGTCAAAGACGGCCAAGCGGATGCTTTTGTATCGGCTGGCAATACTGGTGCGGTCATGGCCGCCTCTGTGTTAACTTTGGGACGAATTGAAGGAGTGGAACGCCCGGCAATTGCCACCATTATGCCCTCCACCAAAGGCCCCTTTGTGATGCTAGATATGGGGTCAACCATGGACTGTAAACCGCAGCATTTGGTGCAGTTTGCCATTATGGGGCATTATTTTTCTAGGCTTATTTTACATACAAAAAACCCTAAAATCGCACTTTTAAATGTGGGTGAAGAAGAGGATAAAGGAAACCAATCCACCCTGGAGGCCTATCAACTTCTGAAAGCTCTGCCAGAGGAATTCTCGTTTGCGGGGAATATCGAAGGCAAAGAAATAATCTTCGGCAAAGCTGACGTTGTGGTTTGCGATGGATTCGTGGGCAATAGCCTCCTGAAGTTTGGGGAAGGCTTGGTGTCCTTGTTTATGAATTTTTTCAAAACGGAAGCCAAAGCATCCTTCTTATCCTTGCTGGGCGTGCTGCTATTAAAGCCTGCTTTAAAACGATTTATGAAAAGCTTTGATTACCAAGAGTACGGCGGCGCTCCACTCTTGGGGGTGAATGGTGTTTCGATGATTGCACATGGAAAGTCCAATCGCCGTGCGATTAAACATGCAATTCGAAACGGGATCCAAACGGTCGAACAAGACATGGTTGCGCGCATTGCAAAGGCTGTCGTGCAGTCATGAAATCCGCGGGGATTCGTGGGGCAGGTTATGCAATTCCGTCCCAGAAAATCTCCAATGATGATTTCTCGAAAATGGGCCTAGAAACCTCAGATGAGTGGATTGTAGCGCGTACGGGGATTAAAACCCGGTATATCGCTGATGAAAATACGACCAGTGCGACACTCGCCGAAGCGGCCGCCCGAAAAGCCATTCAAAATGCAGGGTTAACGCGGACTGAGATTGATATGGTGATTTGCGCCACTACCAGCCCAGAATACCCGTTATTTCCCTCCAATGCCTGTCTGTTACAACATCGTCTTAATTTACGGCAGGTACCGTCCTTTGATTTATCTGCAGCCTGTTCAGGGTTTAGTTATGCATTAACGACGGGGGCCCAGTTTATTGCGACTGGGGCGGCAAAAAATATTTTGGTTGTGGCATCGGATTGTTTGTCCAAATTTGTGGATTGGCAGGACCGAAGCATCTGTGTCCTATTTGGGGATGGGGCAGGGGCTATTGTGCTTTCAGAAACGGCTCAGCCCGGGCTCAGTTATTCCCGGCTTTACAGTGATGGGGGACATGGCAATATTCTTTGTGTCCCGCCGGATAAGACCCCGCCGCACATTGTTATGAATGGAAAAGCGGTGTTTAAAGTCGCGGTTGAAAATGTGATTCCTGCCATCGAGGAAGCCCTTTCGCAAACCCAAATAACGGGAGAATCGCTCACTTGGTTTATCCCCCACCAGGCGAATATCCGGATTATCCAGATGATTGCCCAAAAAGTAGGGATACCTGAGGAGAAAGTGCTGCTGAATATCGCCGAACTGGGGAATACGTCCGCCGCCTCCATTCCCATTGCCATAGCCCAAGCTGCCGAAACCGGGAAATTTAAACCTGGGGACACGATTTTGATGGCAGGATTTGGCGCAGGGTTTACCTGGGGGATCAACGTGTTGCAGTGGACCTAAAATAGTAATCAAAACGAAGGGAAGACCCATGTTGTTAAAAGATAAGATTGCAATTGTCACCGGTGGATCTCGGGGAATCGGATTAGAAGTGGCAAAAACTTTGGCGGGCCAAGGGGCGCATGTCGTCATTGTGTCCACCAAATTAGAAAACTCACAACGGGTGGCCGGAGAGCTTACGCAAGAGTTCTCAGTCCCAACCTTAGGTCTCCAGGCCGATGTTGCGGATGAAGGCTCTGTGCAGGCCATGATCAAGGCCGTGATGGACCAATGGGGACGGATTGATGTCCTGGTCAATAACGCGGGGATTACCCGCGATAACCTGTTGCTGCGACTGTCTGTCGAGGACTGGCAAGCGGTACTCAATACCAATCTCAACTCTGTATTTTTTACAACCAAGGCCGTTTTGCGTCCGATGATGAAGCAACGCTATGGCCGGATCGTCAACATTGCGTCGGTCGTCGGGTTAATGGGGAACCCGGGGCAGGCGAATTATGCAGCCGCCAAGGCTGGGATTATGGGCTTTTCTAAAACAGTGGCGCGAGAATACGGGGGAAAAGGGATCACCTGCAATGTTGTGGCACCAGGATTTATTGAGACCGACATGATAGGATCTTTACCGAAAGATTATCTTGATAATATAATACAAAATATTCCGCAGCAGCGCTTGGGAACACCCAAAGATGTCGCGAACCTCGTTTTATTCCTTGCATCAGATCTGTCGTCCTACATTACGGGAGAAGTTGTGCGAGTGGATGGCGGGATGCGGATGTAGTCAAAAATCAGTTTAAAAATTTTCAAGGAGGCTATTAACATGGCATTATCAGACACAGAAGTATACGAGAAAGTAAGAGCAGTGATCGTCGAACAATTGGGCGTTGCAGAAGATGAAGTGACGCGCGAAGCCTCTTTCACGGATGATTTGGGTGCAGACTCACTGGACACCGTTGAGTTGGTAATGGCACTTGAAGAAGAATTCGGAACTGAAATTGCGGACGAAGACGCTGAAAAATTGACCACCGTTGGGAAAACCGTAGATTACGTTTTGAAAACCCAAGGTAACTAAATGAAAAAACGAGTTGTGATTACGGGGATGGGGGCGGTGACCCCCATTGGGTTGACGGTGCCAGAGTATTGGGAATCTTTGATCAATGGCCGTTCCGGCGTTGGACGGATTACCCGTTTCGATCCTTCAGAATATACCACCCAAATTGCAGCCTGTATTAACAACTTTGACCCTGAAAAATATGTAGATAAAAAAGAAGCGCGCCGTACCTCCCGGTTTATCCTCTATGCAGTGGCTGCGGCAATGGAAGCGGCTGCAGATTCCGGTCTCGATATCGAAAAAGAAGCCGAGATGATCGGGGTTGAAATCGGATCGGGCATTGGCGGGATTGAGATTTTGGAAGAAATGAACAAGGTTCTCCTTGAAAAGGGGCCTTCAAGACTCAGCCCTTTTACGGTCCCAATGATGATCTCAGATATGGCAGCGGGGTTGGTGTCCATTAAACTCGGCGCCAAAGGCCCCAATTCTTGTGCCGTAACCGCCTGTGCGTCTGCTGCTCACTCTGTTGCCAATGCCTACCGGTATATTCAACATGGAGATGCGGTGGCGATGTTTGCCGGTGGTGCCGAAGCGGCCATTACGCCCTTGGGGTTAGCAAGCTTTTGTGCCGCGAGATCGCTGTCTGTGAATAACGATAACCCCCAAAAGGCGTCCCGTCCCTTTGATGCAACCCGTGATGGGTTTGTCATGGGAGAGGCTGGCGGGGTCGTGGTGTTGGAAGAGTACGAGCATGCCAAGGCACGTGGCGCAAAAATTTATGCCGAACTTGTCGGGATCGGCACCAGCGGAGACGCGTACCATATTACGGCGCCTGCTCCCGAAGGCGAAGGGGCCGCACGGGCGATGAAAATTGCCCTGAAAGATGCTGGGCTCCAACCTGAAGACATCGGATATATCAATGCGCATGGGACCTCAACCGAACTCAACGACAAAAACGAAACCCTGGCCATTAAAAAAGTCTTTGGTGACCATGCCTATAAGCTTCAAATCAGCTCAACCAAGTCCATGACGGGGCACCCCCTAGGGGCAGCGGGGGCGATTGAATTGATTGCTTGTGCGAAGGTGCTCCAAGAAGGTGTGATCCCACCAACCATTAATCTTGAAAATCCAGATCCGATCTGTGATCTCAACTACACGCCAAATGTGGCCGCCAAAACAACGGCAAAGTATGCGATGTCCAACTCATTTGGCTTTGGTGGGCACAATGCTGCACTCATCATCAAGAAATGGGAATCGTAGGCGTAGATGAAGCTGGACGAGGTGCGCTAGTCGGCCCTGTCGTTGCGGCAGCGGTCTATTGGCACTCCGAAATCACACATCCGTTTCTGAAAGATTCAAAGCAGCTGTTGCCGTATCAACGGGATGTGGTTTGGGATTGGCTCATTGCTGAAAAAATTCCCATAGCCATTGGGGTGGTGAACCATCTTAAAATTGACCAGATTAATATTTTGCAGGCGACCATGCTGGCGATGAAGCGATCCATTTTGCAGCTTGAATCCGTATTAAATCACTCCTTGGCTTCGGAAACGATCCTCATTGATGGAAACCGAACGCCGCAGATGCCAGGGTATTCGCTCACGGCGATTATCAAAGGAGATCAAACCGAAATGGCCATTTCTGCGGCCTCAATCGTGGCCAAAGTGACCCGCGATCGGTGGATGACCGAGTTGGCAACCCATTTTCCGGCCTACGGATTCGAGGCGCACAAGGGCTACGGTACAGAGTCACACTACAACGTCATTTGGGAAAGTGGACTCACCCCTTTTCATCGCAAAACCTTTAATTACAACCGACAAGAGCGACTTTTTTGAGTAGAGTGCTCGGACAGGATGGCGAACAAGTCGCTGCGGCGCATCTCAAATCTCTGGGGTATCGGATCGTGCACCGGAACTTTACCTCCAAATTTGGGGAGCTAGATCTTGTGGCCAAAGACCCCCAGTTTGGATGGGTGTATGTTGAAGTGAAGTCCTACAAACCCCAAAGTTTTCTGGATCCCCTGGAAGCCATTACGAAATCCAAAATTAAAAAGCTACTCAAAACCGTACAGTATTATCAGCTTTGTCATCGAAATGCAGAGGACGCGGCCCGATTTGATGTCATCGTGGTGGCGGGAGATCGCGTGAAAGAGCATCTGATTGGTGCAATTACCCTGTAACGCGGAGGGGGGTAAAGTCTTACGGGAAATAAAGTGTATAAAAAAAAGACTAGACCATTCATTCGGATTATGGTAATAATCAGGGATTCATTTGAAGATCTTTAAGACCGGGTATATAAAGTGCAATGCTAAAGAAAAAGAGTATTCGGATTGTATTTCTTGGCCTATGTGGTTATCTCGGGATAATAATGGCAATGCCAGCATATGGTGCGCAACAGAACTACGAACAAGATGCGGTTAATAATGCGAAGGCTGCGCAATCGCTCCTCAATGTTCAGGACAAAGCACGAGAAAAAATTGATGATACACTGCGGCAGAGCTTAGACACAAAGCAGAAACGGGTTGCCACAGAGCAGATACCCACCGTTTCTGTGGTTGGTGGCGAGTTGCCGTCCTTTCAAGTGACGGAGATCCTTCTTAAGGGGTGTACGAGGCTTTCTCAGGGGGTTCAGAAAGACATTTTGATGAACTATATCGGCCGTCCTTTAAATATCAATGATATTAACCAGTTAATCAGTGAATTGACACGGAAGTACTACAGCCTTGGCTACATTACTGTTCATATTTTTTTGCCCAAGCAAAATTTGAAAACAGGGATCCTTGAAATTCAAGTTGAAGAGGGGGTATTAGATCACTTTATTGGGGTGTGGCTCTCAAGTGAGACTCAGATGTGGGCTGCTTTTCCGGAATTGAAGGGGAAACCAGTCAATGTGCGGGATCTTGAGCAGGGGTTGGAGCAGCTCAATCGGCTTCCTTCGAATCATGTGATTATGACTTTGCTGCCTTCTGATGCAATCCCAGGGGGAACGGTGGTGGTGATTAAAAATAATCCTTGGAAAAAAACAAGTGGGACGGTTAGGTTTGATAATTTTCAAGATAATACCCTGAGCATTTATCCAACCTCTTTAGATGTTATCGCGGACAATATTTTGTCGTTTAACGATCAATGGGATCTCACGTATTCTCAACGATCAAAAGATCAAAACCAATTCCAAAATAGTTACCGATTGCTGACAACTGTAGGGTTTGGGTTTTTCACACCCAAGATTTCGTATTCATATTTTAATTACACCACCTTGATTGATGGGACCAGTCGCAGCTTTATTTCTTCAGGAACCAATAAGGCCTTTCAGGTCGGCTTGGATTATGTCATGCATCGTGATGCGGTCTCAAAGACAGTTATTCAGGTCGATTATGCGTCCAAGGATTCCGACAACTATATTGAAGAGTCTTTAATCGGAGTGAATAGTAACGCCTTTCGAGACGTCATTTTTACACTTCAACAGACCCAATTTGGAGAATGGGGATCTTGGTCTGGGACGTTGGGTTTTACCATGGGAACCCAAAAACTAAAATATACAGAAGATGAAATTGCACAGTATCCCGATGTTCCCTTATCCTTCTCCTATCGTAAGATCACGGGGGAGCTGAATTATGCTACCCAGTGGGAAACGCTACAGCCGAGTGTGAGAATTTCTGGTCAATATGGATTTGATGCATTGCATGCCACCCAAGGATTTTCAGTTGGTGATTATGCCTCTGTGAGAGGATTTTCGCGACCATTTGTTGGGGATTCGGGATTGTCAGGGTCTGTAAAAATAAGCTATCCACTGAACTGGGCTGGAATCGGATGGAGTCTATATCATGCGGTGGATGCGGGCGTGTCCTGGGTCAATAATCAATGGTCAACGGGTGGCCGGGCCTATGCCGCAAGTGCCGTATCTGGGATAGTGTTTCGAGATCCAGACTGGAGTCTGGAAGGCGTAATAGCTAAAGGGGTAATAGGAGCAGGCGTACCGGTTGAAAATGCACAATATTATGTTTCAGTAGTGAGGTTTTTCTAAATATGGCATCTATTTTTTGTGTAACTTGGATTCAAAAGAAAAAATATTGGGCAGAGTTCCGGCGGACAATACTATCCCTAGTTGTGGTTTCTTTAATTCTTCCACCCCCAAGCCTTTTGGCGGCTCCCATTGAAATTGACAAAGCAGCGGCCCATGCCCAGCAGGCTTCTCTAGATGAAACCAAAAATGGCGTGCCGATTGTCAATATTGCAAAGCCATCGGACGTGGGTTTGTCCAAAAACCTCTTCAAAGACTATAACGTGGATAACCGTGGGGTGATTATCAACAATAGTCTCCAAAAGGGGGTAAGTGTTCTGGGTGGGGAGCTCTACGCCAATCCTAATCACGCTGGAAAAGCTGCCAATATTATTGTGTTTGAGGTGACCGGTACCCATGTGACTAATTTAGAAGGATATACGGAGCTTTTCGGGCAACCCGCCAATTTTATCTTGGCTAACCCCAATGGGATTTATGTCAACAAGGCTGGATTTATTAATATTCCGCGAACAACATTAACAACTGGGCGTCCCAGTTATTCCTCCGAAGGCCGACTCCAAGCTGTGAGCATAGAGCGGGGGCATTTAACCGTAGGTCCAGACGGGTTGGATGGACAAGGACAAACGGTGGAGCTTCTTGCGCGAAGCGCAGAAGTACAAGGGGTCCTTCAAAATATCGAAAATCTTTCATGGATTCTGGGGCAAAATCGGGTGGACTATCAGACGCTTGATGTAAGCATATTGGATTTGGGGGATGAAAAGCCTGCTTTGGCCCTCGATGCACGTCAGTTGGGGGCGATGTCTGCCAAAAATATTTATTTGGTAAGTACGGAAAAAGGGGTGGGCGTCAATACGGCTGGATTTATTACGAGTCAAGGCGCTGTTAAAATTTCTGCCCAAGGAGATGTTGAATATTCAAAAATTCACTCCGAAAAAGATATTTCAATCACAAGTCCCGGGGCTATTCGTCAATCAGAAGAGGGCTGGGCTATCGGAGATAATATTAATTTGAAAGCGGGTGGGGAAATTTCTTTAAAAGGGCGGGTAATGCAAGCGCTAGGGGATATCGGGATAGAGGCTGGGGATCAGTTTTTTGCACAAGGGTCAGCTGAATCATTATTTTGGATGACGGGGTCAAAGATTACGATTCAAGCAAGGGATATTAATTTCTCACAGGCTAGGATTGACGCGGTAGAAGCGTTGGATCTAAAAGCAAATCAAGGCATCCAGTTAAAGAGTGCCGAGATTCAAGCAAAAACGCTGACGGCCTCGGGAAAAAAGATAGAAAGTACAGGATCTAAAATTAAATCTGCGGAGGACCTCGTTGTCCAAGCTGGGACCATTGAAAACTTGAATACACAGTGGATGGCCCAGAAAAAAATAGTGCTCACTGCCCAGGGGGAATTGATTCAAAAAGATGCTTTAAGCAGTATTCTTGGAATTCAAGAGGTACAGATGAGTGCTGGGACGATTGAAAATCATGGGGAAATCCTAAGTGGGGGGAATCTAACTTTAGACTTTAATAATTTAGTATCCGATCAAGGGACCTTTTTTTCTGGCGGGCATTTTAGTGCAAAAGGCCAAAAAGCCCTTCTTTCCAGTGGTTTGAGTGAGGTGAATGGCAATCTGATTTGGGATATCAGCGATATTGCTGCGAATAATGCGAAAATTAATGTGGCCGGCGGTATTGATATTCAGGCTAGTCAAAAAATAGATTTAAGAGGGGTAGATTTTCAGAGTGTTGGGCCATTATCACTGAAAACTTCGGATTTAAATGTCGAAGACAGTGCGCTGTCCTCCAAAGTGAAGATGTTTCTTTCTGGGAAAAATGGAAAGTTTAGTCAGCTTCTTTTAGAAGATGCGCACCTGGATAGTGGTGGAGGGATTCAAGTTGGAAGTGTGCAAAGCCCTATTCCAGATCCTGGGCATGATGCCCCGGCTTCTAATCCAGAAACAGGTAGCACTTTAGGCCCATTGGTCGAGCGTGGGACTATTAAAAATACGATTTTAAAAAGTGACCAGTCTATTGAATTAAATACTTCGTCATTGGCGGCAACACGTTCGAGCTTCGAGGCAGAGAGTATAAAGTTTCTTGGAGGCTCAATTTCTTTGGCTGAAACGTCGCGCTTGAATTCGCGCAATGGAGATATTTCAGGAACGGTAGATAATTTTAATTTAGAAAAGGCTAGTGTTTTTTCTGGGAAAAATATCCAAATTGAATCTGCTGCTACCAATCTCAATCAATCCGAAGTGGGGAGTGCAGGCGACATTTATTTAAGTGGAGATAGCGGCCAAATAACGAATCAAAGTCTTCTCCAGAGTGGGGGCTCAATTTTCTCAGATATCCATAATCTTTCTATAGATAATTCCCAAATTGATGCCAATAATGAACTTAGATGGAGCGGGGAAAGAGTGAGCGTGGGTGCTTCCACCATTAAAAGCGGGGCGAATACCCTAACAAAGATAGACGATTTTACGTTAGATCAATCCAGATGGACATCGGATGGAAAATTATCCTTTTCTGGAACCACTGGCCAGATTCAGAATGGTTCAGTTGTCCAAAGCACAGGTGAGTTGAGTTCAAGTGTTGGCGATTTAACCCTCGATAATTCAACTCTACTTTCAGCTGGGAAATTAAGTTTAAGTGGCGACAAAGCCAAACTACAGAATGGTTCAGTTATTCAAAGCACCGGTGACTTGAGCTCAAATGTTGTAGATTTGAGCTTAGAAAATAGCCAGGCTCTAAGTGGTGCGAGTGCAGTATTGAGCGCAACCAATCTACGTTTGACCGACAGCACGCTTCAGGCACAAGCCAACTTGGCTACCGATGTCCAAAGTTTGAGCGTGAATAACAGTGGGTTGTTGAGTGCGGGGACGCTCAGCATGAACGGGAAGCAAGCCAGTTTTGCAAACAAATCCGCTGTCAAAAGCACCGGTGATTTGAGTTCAAATGTTGTAGATTTGAGCTTAGAAAATAGCCAGGCGCTAAGTGGCGCGAGTGCAAAATTCGCTGGAACCAATCTACGTTTGACCGACAGCACGCTTCAGGCACAAGCCAACTTGGCTACCGATGTCCAAAGTTTGAGCGTGAATAACAGTGGGTTGTTGAGTGCGGGGACGCTCAGCATGAACGGG
>JAHFCZ010000024.1 GCA_023249285.1 bacterium
CGCATCTACATTAAGCGTAGACATCGCTGTCATCCCGGACTCACCATTGTCATTCCCGCGCAGGCGGGAATCCAGAAAAGCAAAAAGAGGCAATCCCTGGATCCCCGTCTTCACGGGGATGACACGGAAAACCCCCACCCCTAGCCCCTCCCCATTTTTTCAAAATAGAGAGGGGAACCCCACTAAAAAAGCTAGATTCAAGCTCCCCTCTCTATTCCCATCGGGAATGGGGAGGGGTTGGGGGTGGGGATGATTTGGAGTTTTCGCAACAGAGCCGCTAGGCTGCGGCCTCGTCTTTGGGGAGCTGGGGTAGATGCGTCTCTTTTTCAGCCTTAATTTCAGTCTGAATGGTTTCGCGCAAGGACTGTGAGAGCTCGGTTTTGATGTAATGGTTGATCTCTTTTGCCGTGATGGTTAGGGTGTGGATCTGCCGTGAGGGCGCGTCATACATGTGGTCGAGCATCACGTTTTCCATAATGGAGCGCAGTGCTCGGGCACCGACTTTGCGTTTGACCGCAATTTTAGCAATCAATCGCAGCGCCTCAGGCTCAAAGTGCAGGGTAATCTTGTCGAGCTTCATCAATTTTATAAATTGCTTAGTAATCGCATTTTTAGGTTCTGTGAGAATGCGCACCAGGGACTGCTCATCGAGTTCTTTTAGGGAAACGATGACCGGTAACCGTCCGATTAACTCTGGGATGATCCCAAATTTTTGGAGGTCTTCCGGTTGGATATGATCAAAAATAGAAGAGGACTGGGCGTCCTTGTCGAGGTCTTTGCCCACAAAGCCGTATTGTTTGGTGTTGAGTCGTTCACGCACGATACTTTCTAAGCCATCAAACGCACCGCCGGTGATGAAAAGAATGTTGCTGGTGTCGATGGTGACGAATTCCTGTTGGGGATGTTTACGCCCGCCTTTGAGGGGAATATTGGCCTTGGTGCCTTCCAGAATTTTCAAGAGGGCTTGCTGAACCCCTTCCCCGGAAACATCACGGGTGATGGAGGGATTCTCGGACTTGCGGGAGACTTTGTCGATTTCGTCGATGTAGATGATCCCCTTTTGGGCACGTTCAACGTCAAAATCTGCCACCTGAAGCAGTCGAGACAGCATGCTTTCCACGTCTTCACCGACATAGCCGGCCTCGGTGAGGGTCGTCGCATCCGCAATGGTAAAGGGGACGTTGAGGAGGCGTGCAAGGGTTTCGGCAAAGAGCGTTTTCCCCGTACCCGTGGGCCCGACGAGAAGGAGATTACTTTTTTTGAGCTCAGTTTCACCCGCCTCGGGGAAATCCGACATGTAGAGGCGTTTGTAATGGTTGTAAACGGCGACCGATACCACCCGCTTGGCCCGTTCTTGGCCGATGATATATTGGTCTAGCCAGGCATTGATCTCTTTGGGACGTGGCACTGCTTGCTCTTCGTCTGTCTTTTCCGCTTTCGGGGCAGCAGGGGCCGCCTTTAGCCCTGTTTGGGGGAGGATTTCGTCCTGAACAATGCGGTTGCACACGGCGATACATTCATCGCAAATGTGTACACTGGGCCCCACCACCAGCTTGGAGACCAATTGCTGGGGCTTCCCACAAAATGAACAGGACAGAAATTGATCGGCGCCTGAGTTATCGGACATTATTTTTTCTTGATATGGCTGGTCGTGAGGACCTCGTCGATGAGGCCATATTTGACGGCTTCATCGGAACTCAAGAAGAAATCTCGATCCGTGTCTTTTTCAATTTTCTTGATATTTTGACCGGTGTGATGGACCAAGATATTGTTCAGAGCGCGTTTGATTCTCAAGATTTCATTGGCTTGAATTTCGATGTCCGTCGCCTGACCCTGTGCACCCCCCAGTGGTTGGTGGATCATGATCCGTGCATTCGGGAGGGCATAGCGTTTACCAGGCTCTCCCGCCGCCAATAGCAAGGCCCCCATCGAGGCGGCTTGCCCCAGACAGATGGTGGAAACTTTGGTTTTGATGAATTGCATGGTGTCGTAAATCGCCAATCCAGCCGTCACTACGCCCCCTGGGCTATTGATGTACATGTAGGCTTCACGGGTGTTGTCCTCAGCCTCGAGAAAGAGCAACTGAGAAATAATGAGGTTGGCCATGTGATCATCAATGGCATCGGTGAGGAAAATAATCCGTTCTTTGAGGAGGCGCGAGTAAATGTCGTAGGAACGCTCCCCTCTCCCTGTTTGTTCAATGACCATTGGAATAAGCGGCATAACCAAAACCCCTTTCGTGTTACTTAGTGGTTGAATCTGAAACGACAGCCATGGCCTTGCGACGCAAAATCATCAGAGAAAGCAATCGGGTGTCCAAACGATTGAGATAGGTCTTAATCGATTCGGCATCCTGCTCCATCCCATTGATGTTCCAAGCTCGGACTTCGTTGATGAGGTCCTCTTCTTGCACTTCCAGGTTCTCGGCCTTTGCAATGGCGTCTAACACCAACTCGGTCCGCACTTTGCGATCCGCAGCTTGGGTATAGTCCGCACGCAGGGCTTCCTTGGTTTTTTGGGTGAACATCAAGTAGCGATCGAGGGGGATCCCGGAACGCTTTAGCTCCGCTTCCAATTCGTCGATCATGCGATCGATTTCGCGCTCGATGAGCACTTGTTGGATCTCCACTTGGGTGGTTTTGAAGATTTCATCCACCACGGCGTTGTAGAATTTGTCCTCTGATTCACGGTCCGCTTGCGCTTGAAGATTGGTCTTTAGATCCGCTGTAAATTCCTCAACGGTTTTAAATTTTGATATTTTCTCAACTAGCTCATTGTTAAGCTCAGGGGTGAGTCTGGCTCGGACTTCTCTGAGCTCTACTTCAAACTGAACGGTGAGACCGGCCACCTCAGGATTGGAACTCCCTTCAGGGAAATGCACTTCAAAGTTGAGTTGGGTACCTTGGGACTGGCCAGTGACTTGGGTGTCAAACTCTTGCCCATAATTGGCACGACCGATTTCAAGCCCGGTATTTTCGCGGGTCCATTTCTCGTAGGGTTGGCCGTTAAGCGTGGCTTTGATATCGCAGGTAATAATGTCTTTTTCTTGGGAAGGACGGTCTACCACTTGGAACTCTGCATAGCGCTCGCAGAGCGCAGCGATTTGCTGGGTTACGGTGTCCTCGCTGACGGTTTGGGGTTCTTTTTGGACGCTGAGGCCTTTGTAAGCCCCTAACTTAACCGTCGGAATCACATCCACCGCGAGGCTGAAGTTCAAAGGTTCGAGGGCCTTGTATTCGTCCACTTTCAAGTCGCGGGGGTAGTCGATGACTTGGAGCTCAAGTTCTTGAACTGCACGGCTGTACAGATCGTTGACCACACCGGTGACCGCTTCGCGGATGATGGGCTCTTCGCCATAGTGACGCTCGAAAATGGTGCGGGTGACTTTGCCTTTGCGAAAACCTGGAATAGAAACGCCCTTCACTACACGTTGAAACGCAGAATCCATCGCCGCATTAAGTGTCGCAACGGAGGCTTCAATTTCCAGAAAAACCGTATTGCTGCTGCGTTCATTTTTAATAATTTTCATGACCAGAATCCTTTACGGGAGAGATGGAGCGGGATACCAGACTCGAACTGGCGACCTTCTGCTTGGCAAGCAGACGCTCTACCAACTGAGCTAATCCCGCTAATGTTCTGTTTTTTGCTGATTGCAGCAACGAAGAACGCTTGCCAATGTCACCAAACTATATCAACAGATTCCAAAAATCTCAACGCCCTGCCCCGGTTTCCGGGATTTCATCGATGCGTGCCCCCAACGCAGTGAGTTTTTGCGCCATATTTTCGTATCCGCGACGCAGGTGTTTGAGACCATAAACCGTGGTGGTCCCTTCGGCGGCAAGCCCCGCCAAAATGAGGGCCGCCCCTGCACGCAAGTCGGTGATCTTGACTTCCGCGCCGGACAACCCGGATACGCCCGTGACCAAGGCGATGTGGTTATTGAGCTTGATATCCGCGCCCATTCGCATTAATTCCGGGGCATGCATAAAGCGGTTTTCAAAAATGGTTTCTTTGATCACACTAGTGCCTTTGGCCAAGGTCAACAGGGACATCATTTGTGCCTGCATGTCCGTGGGAAAGCCCGGGAAAGGCTGGGTTTCGATATCCACGGCCTGAAATCCATTCAAGGCTGACACTCTTAGGGCATCATTGCCGACTTCTTCGACTTTAATCCCGGCCGCCTTCAGCTTGACCACCAAAGGTTCTACATCGAGGGTATTAACATGCTTGACCAAGACATTGCCCCGGGTAATCGCAGCCGCAATCATAAAGGTCCCCGCCTCCACACGGTCTGGAATGACATTGTGGGTCACCCCGGTGAGCGAGGTCACGCCTTTGATTGTAATCGTGCTCGTCCCATGACCAGAGACCTGCGCCCCCGCCTTATTGAGCATGTTCCCCAAATCCACAATTTCGGGCTCCTGAGCCGCATTTTCGATCAGGGTTGTGCCTTCGGCCAGGCAGGCGGCCATCATCATATTTTCGGTGGCCCCTACTGAAGGGAAATCCAGGTACACATGGCTGCCAATGAGTTTCTTGGCGCGCAGATCCACAAATCCGTGCTCAATCGAGTAGCTGGCGCCGAGCTGTTTGAAGCCCTTCAAGTGAATATCGATCGGACGTGACCCAATGGAACAGCCGCCGGGCATGGGGACTTTCGCCAGCCCCGTTTTGGCCAACAAGGGACCCGCCACAAAAAATGAGGCCCGCATCGCGGTTACCAATTCATAGGGGGCGACGTGGCGCACTTTTTTGGTGTTCGAGATTTTAACGATATTGGGGGAACGATATTCGGCATTGAGACCCAAGGCTTTGAGCATGCGGACCATGGTGATCACGTCCATCAAATTGGGGACATTGGTGAGGGTGGTATCGCCTTCCATGAGAATCGTCGCCGCGAGGAGGGGCAGGGCCGCATTTTTGGCCCCGGAGGTCACCACTTCTCCGATCAAGGGAACACCGCCGTTGATATGGAACTTAGACATTTTGGGGCCTCCTGTGGAGATTATTTTGGGTCAATGTTTGGGAAAGTTGGGTATAAAAAGCGGCAATATCCACGCCATTTTTGAGGATAACATCGCAACATTTCAGGGTCTCAAAGATGTTTTGGCCACTACTTTGGCCTTGATTTTCACGCTCATCTTGGGCTTTAAATTCTTCAAAACTTACTTGATCCGTGTCTTTTTGACGGGCTTTTATTCGGTTGTAACGCAGTTCAATCGGGGCATCGATACCGAGGAGAAAAACACCGTTTTGTTTGAGCAGTTGTGCCTCGGTGGGATGGCGAATACTATCAAACACCACCTTCTCCTGGCCCTTGGCCTTGGCCATACTGCGCTTTGCCAGGACATCGGGCCCAAATTCGGCCTTGAGTGCACTGCCCATTTGAATGAGGTTATCGCGGGTCGTGGAGAGGCCTTCGGCCCTGGCCGCTTCCCTCACCTCATCTGAGAGAGACACGACTGCGTACCCTAAGGTTGCCAGATAGTTACAGGCAACGGATTTTCCGGCGCCGTTACTGCCGACGAGCCCCACCCACATTTAGTTTTTCTTTGCCATACCCAGAAGGGCTCCTTTTACACGAGATTCAGCGGCTCTATTTTTGCGTGTTTACCCCATTTTTACAAGGTCATTACATCCATTTTTTTCGATGTTTCGTTCACTCGCATTTTGCCCATAACTCAAGTTACAAAATATTACTTAATCTAGGCTTCAAGCCAATCACTTTATGGGGGGAAACTATTGTGATTCAAGCGGAATTTCGTCGCCAACTTCGGCAACTTCAGTCGTCCATGTGTCCAGACCGGCGTAGTGCGGTCATGATCACCAACATTTCAACAGATAATCTTGAGGGGGAACATTTTTGCGTCGTCCTTGATCCGGCCTATTTGATGTATGCCTGTCGGGATCCTCTTTCTAAGACCGTACTGCGATATGAGTTCGACCAGCACCTGCTGACACTCAATCACACCCCGATTTCCGTCACCAAGCTCCCGGATCTCATCGCTAAACTGAGCGCCGCCATTCAGGCCGTTCAAGATGAAAAAGCCCGGATTTATTCCACCCCTTCCAGCCTTTCTTCCAAAACAACCGCCCAGGCCACACACCCGCTCGCGCCGATCCCTCAATTTATGGGAGGGCGCTTCGCATGAGCGCACCACATCCGTATCCGGTACCGCCACCCGCACCGCACCCCCAACCTGAGACTGTCCAGACGCTCTCAACGCTTCCCCACCCCATGCTGCAATCGCTGGGTACTTTACTGGGAATTCCGTTGCGCTCTGATACTGTTTTACAGATGTCCCAATTTAATGCCTGGTGCACCGCCATTTTGGAGCGCATGGGTGACATTGGGCGTCTGGCCTTTACGCCTTCTCGGGGGAATGCCGCACCGGCGACTTCCACTTGGGGTCTGTCTTTTTGTGAGGTTTTTTTATCTCACATTAGCCAGTTGCCCGGGCGGTTGATGTCACTTTTTTCGTCGGTACGACAATCCTCTGCGCAACTGGATCGCTATAGCCAGCACCTGGGCAATGACACGCCCATGTCCCAACTTCAGGAAATTTTGTCGGGATTTTCAACCGCAGTGTCCCTCTATCATCTGCAAGAAACTGGCCAATCGCTTCCCGTGGGAAAGTGCCGCAACAGCAAGGTCAGCCCATATGCATTCCCCACCTCTCGATACAAAGCGCTTTTAAAGGGGGTCAAGGGACTCCTGGATCATTTCAAATCTATTGATCCCGTCGCCGCAAAAAAACTGGTGGACCAAATCCAACACTTTCTCAAGAATCGTGCTTTAGGTGCCGCCAGTTTTTCCGGGCCCATCGGCCCAGGGGGCACTGCAGGGCCGCCCGTTGATGACAAATCACCCCTAACGCCCTACGACTATCATGCCTGGATCGTGGATTGTTCGTTGCCCATCTATGCCTCTACCACCGAGCGCTCCACCACCTTCACCCGGTATTTATCCGCGCAGGTTCAAGAAATCACCACGATCGTCACCATGCTGACGCGTATGTACACTGTTTTTGGCCAATGTTTGGGCGAACTCTTACAAACTTATCAGACATTATGGCTGGAATTTTCGCGGGCCAGCGGGGTCAGTGACGCCAAGCAAGAAGCCGAAATGAGCCTCATTGGGGATCTCACTGAGGATCCGGACTTGGTTCAAGCGCTTCAATCTGCGGGGGTGAAATCCGACAGCTTGAATGCTTGGGTGTCAGTTGAGAACCAGAACCAAAGCTTACAAGAACTTCAGCAGGTCTATGTCGATTCGGTTAATGCTGTGAAGGAGCTCTGGGGAACGGCTGGGCTTCGGGATCAAATTGATGCCCTCAAAAATGATTTATGCGAGTTGCCGGAATTTATTGCCCCCAAATGGGTCCAAAATGCGTGGCAGGCTGCGGTGGAAGTACAGGATCAGCTGGATAAGCTGGATCATATGATTGAGGCGTTAGATGAAAGTGTGAAGGAGGGGGGTTAGAACCCCACCTCCCTCATTTGTCATTCCCGCGCAGGCGGGAATCCAGACCGTCAAATGAGGCTAGACCTGGATCCCCGCCTTCGCGGGGATGACAATGCTGAGCCCGGGATGACATACACACTGTCTTTTCCCTGAAAAAATAGTGTTGATGACAGTGCTCTGATCTATTCCCAAACAAAAAGGCCGGGCAAATGCCCGGCCTTGATGTCACCGTAATGGAAGCGATCGCTTACATTAAGTCGATGCTCATCCCGATTTGAGGGGTGATGTTGCCCAAAACCTGCACTTGCTTGGCGCCGTTGGTCCCGAAACGAACCAAAGGAATGCTCACACCCAAAGAGATTTTGTCTGTCAATTTGTACATCCAGGTTTTGTTCACGTTCACCCAACGAAGTGTGTTGTTTGCACCGTTAGCAAAGGTGAACTCACCATTGACTTCCGTTTGACCCAATACTGGCCAGTTAGAACGGATACCCAAAATCACGTAGTTTGTGGCTGCGGTGTCTTGTGTGAAGAAGTAGCCAGCGTAACCCGCTACTACTGATACATCTTGCATACCTGTGTTGAAGTAGAAACGTGAGGAAGCTGAAGTTCCTGCTGAAGTTGGATCAGATCCACCCACGTTTGTGATGACTTCAGTAGTGAATGCATGAGCTGTACCAACCATCATCATTGCGCCTAAACAAGCGGCCAAAATTTGCTTTTTCATTTTTAGAATTTACTCCTTGTGGTATTAAACGTTTTTTTCTGCGTGTTAACTTGCGTTTTTAGAGTTTTAGATACTTAAAAACTAGTTTTAGATACTTAGACTAACGTATTTCCGTTTATTTACGTAAGGCGTATCCTCCTTTCGCTTTTAGCTTTATCAGCGCAAGGCCTTAAATTATGGGGCAATTGAGCTGAACTTGTACTAGAGATGATCTCATTCTACCCCAGTGTCTTGCTTGCCGCAAGATGTACCAAACAGATATACTAGGTTTATATTCGTTGTGAGGGTAAGGAGGCGACCGACCATTTATGGAATTTTTTATTGATTCAGCCGATATTTCTGAGATCCAAAAGGCACATGCCATGGGCTTGGTGGACGGCGTTACGACCAATCCAACCTTGATCAAAAAAGCCAATCGCGACCATGAACAAACCATTCGAGAAATCTCTGGGCTGATTCCAGGGCCGATCTCAGTGGAAACCCTCAGCGAGACTGCCGACGGCATGGTGGCCGAGGCCGACATCTATTTGAAGTGGGGCAAAAATATTGTCATTAAAGTCATCATGACCCCCGAAGGCATGAAAGCCGTTCGCATTTTGTCCGAGCGTGGGGTACGCACGAATGTCACGCTCGTCTTCACACCCGCCCAAGCCCTCATCGCGGCCAAAGCTGGCGCGACTTATGTGAGCCCTTTTGTCGGCCGCTTGGATGATATTGGCCAAGCCGGGATGGGCATTATTGAACAGATCCGTCAGATTTTTGACAACTATTCCTTTAAAACCAAGATTCTTGTGGCCAGTGTTCGCAACCCGATTCATATTCTGGATGCCGCCCTCATTGGAGCTGATGTGGCCACTGTGCCACCCGCAACCCTGATGCAGCTCTTTAAACATCCGTTGACAGATTCAGGCGTGCAAGCGTTTTTGCAAGACGCCAAAGCCTGGCAAACCGCTTAACCCCGCCCCATAAAAGGAGAACAGTATGCGCTATCGTTTGTGTTTAACTGCAGTGTTGATTGGCCTCATGTCGAGTGTCAGCTGGGGCATCGAAATCTCCCATTCCGTCGAGTCCTTTATTTCAAAAGGGAGCCAATTTCAAATGGGATGGGTGCGCCAGGACAATCAGACCTATTACAACGCCGCATTCTCCACCAATTTCAGCCTGATGGACCTCCAAGTCTCCTCGGCGGTGAATGCCTATTTCCCCTCTTCGGGAACTGGGGCCACCCCGGTCACTTGGACCTTCAAAAAGGTTAAATATGAGTTCGAAAATACGGCAGGCGTCCAATGGGGATGGCTCACCGACGTGAGCTTGGGACAAGGCCTTTTGATGGACCATTATGATACGGGGAGTGGGGGCAATACGGCCGAGTTTACGCCTCAGAAATCCGGGGTGAAGGGCTACCTCAATCTGAACCCAGTTCGGATCGATGGCCTGTATACCGCCCGAGAACTCTACGGTGCCCATGTGGGATACACGCTGTTCCAAGACTCTTTTATTTTGGGGAGCCCCGTGGTGGTCGGTGGCACCTACATCAATGACCGCAAGGGCGTGAAGGGTGGCCTGGCGCAATCCGGGTATGCAGCCGATATTGCCTTGCCGATTGGCGGTGATTTTTTGACCGCCTTTATTGAATCGGCTTGGCTGGAAAACCATGGCAATGGACAAAGCACGGGGATTCGGGGGGATTTTTTTGGGATGTTTAGCTACCGCGGTGAATACCGGTTGCTCGGTCCTGGATTTGTACCTGGGTATTTTGGGCGGGTCTATGAACAAGGTGCGCCCACCTTTCCCACGAGCACCGATACCAGTGGTGGCGCGTTTGTCAGCGTTGGCTCCTCCTGGTTTGATGGGTATATTCAGACCGATTTTCAATACGAACAATATCGCTCGGACACGCTCCTGACCGGTGCCGCGGGATGGAAACCGATCTTTGGGGTCGCTGGTGTGGTGCATTATACCCAACCGTTCAAGGGTAACATCTCCCCGGTGTTGGATGCGGAGCTGCTGATTTCAGGCTCGTCCTTGGACACCATCGTTGACGTGCGCCAGGTGTATGCCAGCACGGGAACCGAGACCTCTTACAGCCTCGGGGGTCGGGTCAGCCTGACGAAGCTCATGGGCCTGCCTTTTTGAGCGCCAAAAAATCCCTTGGCCCCTTGCTGTTTTTTAGCAGTGAGGGGCTGTTTGTCTGCTCCTTCACTCTGGCTAAGCTCATTTCCCATCAGCTACCACTGGGGCAATTGCTGTGGATGCGTTTTGCCCCGGCCTTAGCCCTGATCCCCTTTTTTTGGACCCAGCGTCTGACGTTTCGCGTGGTCAATCCGCGGCTCATGTTGCTGCGATCTTTGTTGGGGGTGGCCTCGATTTGTTGTTTGTTTTACTCCCTCAAGTGGGGGGACTTTGGGCGCATGAATATTATCTACGCCACCGGTACTCTCTGGGCGTTTTTTTGGGCCTTATTTGTACTCAAAGAGCGGCCACATTGGGTGAGTCTTGGGTCAATTCCAATCGCCTTAATCGGTTTGCTCCTGATTTTCGAGCCTACGTTTGAACCCCTCCGGCTCGCGGATATGGTGGCCTTGGTCGGCTCCCTATTGACGGCGGGGGTCTATGTATCGTTACGAGAACTGCGAAAAACTCACGATTCAACCACCATTGTATTTTGCTTTTTTATGACGGGACTCCTTATTTCCAGCGCCTCATTCGTCGTCCATCCTGCGTCCATTGCCTTCCCGGGCTGGACCGTGATTGGCTTGGCTGCCCTCACAGGCGTGTTGGGGTTTGCCGCCCAATTGTTAATGACCACCGGCTATCGCTATTGTCCGGTCAGTGTGTCGTCTTTTATCAAGCTCAGCAGCTCGGTCTTGATGGTGGGGGTGGGCATGTGGATTTTTCATGACCCCTTTGACCTCTGGCGGACCATTGGAATGGGAATGGTAATGTCGGGGATTACCTTGATTTCGGTGTTTCAGTAGGGCGCTTGGCCAGGAGGAGGAAAGTAGCCTGGCGGATTAAAATAGTATCGAGGGGGAGGCCCCATACCCATATAGGCTTGCGCCGGGGGAAAGCAACTTTGTACCGCAGCTGTCAGATTCGTCACTGATTGCTGCGATATTGCAAGCTCTTGTCTCAACCATGCTATCTCTTGATTTTGGGCCTCGATTTGAGAGTTTGCTTGGCCTAGGTCTTCTTCTAGCCGGTGAACCCGCTCCAATACGTGGTCGTAACCCAGCCAACCCACGAGTCGAGAGGTTTCTGGTGGAGTACCCAAACTTACTATTTTATTTAACATACCCCGATGCTACGGCTGGGCAGTGCTGAGTGTCTAATTGAAGTTATTGAGGCAACAATTTTGGGGAGGTGGGGAAATGCGTATTGGGAGGGATGGTCATGCGTCGGGCATGTCCCGCGTCGAGCATGACTTGATTGAGCAAGCGCGTATTGGCCAAATAGACATAGGCTAAGAGCCGATCGTATTTATCGCGGTCTACTTCATCAAAGACCAACCCGATAGGATCGCCACGATGCACTTGGGCGCGCATAAATGCCGTCGCTGCAGCGCCTTTTTCAAGTTCAATCTGGATTTTAGTCGCATTGCCGTGCGTTTGGCGCTCGAGCTTTTCGTTACGATGAGATTCCGGGGCATCGATCCCCAACAACCGCAGATGCTCGACATGGTCATGGTAGCGAATAATCAGGGTGTCGCCATCGATGACGTTGAGTACCTTGGCCGGCTCCCCTATTAACCCCCACAGGGGCGTGGCTAACAAGAAAAGGACAGCGAGATGACGGGTGAATACTGTCGTGATAAAATGGGCCCTCTTAACTAAACTAAATCATTTCACACCCATTATCAAGGAGGGTTACCGCGTGGTACACCAAGGATTCATGACAGGCAAAAAAGGGATCATCTTCGGCGTGAGCAACAAGCGTGGGATCGCCTATGCCATTGCCCAAGCCTTGTTCGATCAAGGTGCAGACATTGCGTTCACCTATGCCGGTGAAATTATGAAAGATCGCGTGGGGCCGATTGCGGCTGAAATGAACGCCAAATTGGTGATGCCCTGTGACGCGACCAATGAAGCTGATTTGACAGCCGTCTTTGCCGAATGCAAACGGGTGTATGGGGAATTGGACTTTGTGGTGCATGCCGTGGCCTTTGCCAATCGTGATGATCTGACCGGGGATTTTTCAAATGTCTCTCGGGAAGGGTGGGACTTGGCCTTGGGCGTGAGTGCCTATTCGTTGGTAGCCGTTGCCCGTCATGCCAAGCCGCTTTTGAAACCTGGCGGTTCGATTGTGACCTTGTCGTACCTGGGTGGCGAGCGCTCTGTGCCCCACTACAACGTCATGGGGGTTGCCAAAGCCGCGTTGGAAGCCAGTGTAAAATACCTGGCCGCCGAATTTGGCCCCTTAGGCGTCCGTGTGAATGCCATCTCTGCTGGTCCTATCAAAACCTTAGCCGCCAAGGGCATCGATAGCTTCGAAGTCCTCCTTAAAATTAATCAGGTGCGTGCCCCACTCCGGCGTAACGTCACCCTCGAAGAAGTGGGTCGTTCAGGACTGTATTTCTGTTCGGATCTCTCCTCTGGGGTCACCGGCGAAATTCATCACGTGGATTGTGGGTTCCATTCCGTTGCCATCACCAAGGAAGACGCCTTGGTTATCCCCAAAAAGGATGGATAAATCCCAGTCTTGGGCGCTGTTTGACGATATTGCTCCCCGATATGATCTCCTAAATCGGCTGCTGTCTTTTGGCTGTGATAGGGCGTGGCGTAACGCTATTGCGTCTCGGGTACAGGCCCAAGGGCAGGTCCGGCTTTTGGATTTGGGCACGGGGACTGGGGATTTACTGTTGACCTTGTGGGCCCGATGCAAGGCGTCATTGGCCAGCGTGACCGGCCTCGATTTATCGGAAAATATGTTAGCCTTGGCCAAGCGAAAAACCCCACCAGGCTGTCCCGCCACTTGGATCCATGCCAGTGCCCAGAAGATTCCGCTCCCGGATCAGAGCCAAGATTCCGTGACCATGGCCTTTGCCATTCGGAATTGTCCAGACCCCCCGCAAGTCCTGCGTGAAATGGTGCGGGTCTTGGCCCCAGGTGGCCATGCGTATATTTTAGAATTTTCGATGCCCCAGTCTTGGCTCTTTCGGCGTGTGTACCTGTTTTATTTTCGCCATATTTTGCCGCTGGTTGGGGGCTGGATTTCCGGGCATTCTACCGCCTATCGGTACCTCAATCAGAGCGTGGAAGCCTTTCCCTATGGCGAGGTCTTTGCGCAGTGGATGCGCGACGCCGGGTTTTCGGCCGTGACCACCACCCCGTTTACCTTTGGGGTTGTGACCCTATACGAGGGGGAGCGTCCATGATTCTGACTGAGGCCATTTCCCAGCTCCGCCAGGCGATTGAAGGACTCCGGAATATCCCGGAGCTCACAGCCATTCGATTGGAAGTCCCGGTATCCGGTCGCCCTTCCCTCAACTGGCTCCATACTAACCGACAGTTGTCCACGCAGTGGTGGGCGGATCGGGATCGGTCCATGATCCGGGCAGGCTTGGGGATTGCGGATCTGGTGACCGGCCCCTATTACACCCCCATTGAGGCCATTGCCGACCAGATGCGGACCCGCTTGTCCCACTGTGACCAATTTTGCTATATGGGCGGGATCCGTTTTCCCTCGGAGTTCCCCATTGCCACTGAATGGACAGGGTTTGGGTTTTATCGGTTTGTTCTGCCTTTATTTGAATGGGTGACCCACCATAAACAGTCCTTTTTGGCCTGTAATTGGGTCCGAAAACCCTACCTCCCCCACAACGAGCAAGTATCCTTTATTCTTTCACTTTTGGATGGGCTCAAATTCACCCCGGAACCCTTCCGGCATTCGCCTCGTGTCCTCAATCGTCACGATACACCCTCCCACTGGGAATGGCTGCATCGGGTGGCCCAAGTCCAAACTGAAATCACATCCGGTACCTACCAAAAATTAGTCCCGGCCCGTAAAACCACGTTTTCGCTGTCTGGCGATATCCACCCCGCCCATCTTCTGTCGCGGCTGGAAGCGCAAGGCGATTGTGAAGGGGTGTTCCAATTTATTCTCCAAAGTGGCCCAGAATCGGGGTTTGTGGGCATTTCACCCGAGCGTCTGTACCGTCGGGTGGGCGACCAGCTCTACACCGAGGCCTTGGCCGGCACCGATGCGCGCGACCAAGATCCCGCGCAATTGTTGCAACGTCCGAATACCCGGGATGAACATTTTTGGGTGGTCAAAATGCTACGTGATGGGTTGCTCCCCCTCAGTGACGCCACGCAATTTGTGTCCGAGCCCCGGGTCATGACCCTTCCTCGGGTCCATCATCTCTATCAACCGTTCCAGATCCGCCTCAAAGCTGGGGTCAGCGATGGTGACATTTTGAAGGCCTTGTACCCCACCCCTGCAGTCGCGGGGTATCCGGTCGGGGCGGCCTTGGATCGCATCGTTGATTTGGACCATTTTGACCGGGGGCTCTACAGTGGGATTGTGGGGATTTGGTCGCCAGACGAAGTCCACTGGGCCGTGGCCATCCGCTCTGCGTGGGTCGGTCCGAACCGCCTGGAATGCTATACTGGGGCCGGGATTGTGTCGGCCTCAGTCCCTGAAGAAGAATGGGAAGAATTGGAATCCAAATTGCGCCCTTATGTCGAGGTGCTGGCATGATTGCCGCCTTAATCGCTGAAGAGCTGGCCCGGCTGGGCGTCACAAACTGGTGTCTTGCCCCAGGGTCTCGGTCCACCCCCTTGGTCTTGGCGGCTGCGCGGCATCCCCAGATCCGGCTCCACCCCCATTTTGAAGAACGGGGCTTGGGATTTTTTGCCCTAGGCCTTGCCCAATCTACCCTGGCACCCGTGGCCATCGTCGTCACGTCCGGCACCGCGCTCGCCAATTTATTTCCGGCTGTGATTGAGGCCTATGCCCAAGGGATCCCCCTGATTATTTTAAGTGCAGATCGGCCCTTTGAGCTTTTGGATTGCGGGGCCAATCAAGCCATTCACCAAGATCGTATTTTTGGTGATTATACGCGTTTTTTCTCCTCCATTTCGGACCCCACGATCCCCCCGGAAAGTGTACTCACTACGGTGGATCAAGCCGTTTTGAGTGCCAGCGAGGGACCCGGTCCCGTGCATCTCAATCTCGGATTTCGGGAACCGCTCACGTTTACCCCTATTCCGAATGATATTCTTCCCGGATGGCAAACCCAAACGGCAGCCTACTCGCAATGCGTGGCCCCAAAGGCCGTCGGCAGCCTCCCGGTTCTGAGCCCCCTTCCCGCCATTTATCGCCCCGTGATCGTGATTGGACAGCTGCGTCCCGCAGATCAAGATCGTGTGGCGGCATTTTTAGCCGGTTCTTTGGCCGAATTTTCCCTCCCGATCGTGGCTGATATTGGGGCAGGCGGATTGGGCGGCATGACCTTGGATGAGCGGCATTTGTCTCGGTTATCCGAGGCTGATGGGGTGATTCATATCGGCGGCAGCTTTGTCTCCAACGCCATGCAGACTTTTTTAACCCCCTTTCGAGACAGCGGCCGATCTCTCCATTTCCAAACCACAACACAGCGCCAAGACCCTTTGCATTTGGGGGGGGTTCGAATTTCTCCGCCCTGGGATGCGACCTCCATTGCCCAGGTGCTCCAGGCTTGCGGCTCCTGGCCGGCAGACGTCTTAGCGGCCCTTTCGGCCCCCTTCCCCGCCCTACCGGATACGGCCTTTGCCGAGCCTCAAATTGCCGCCCATCTCGGGGCTCATTTGCCGGGACATCTCCCCCTTTTTGTCGGGAATAGCCTCCCGATTCGGGCCATGAATCGTTGGGGACATCGGCATGCATTGCATCGGGTGTACACCAACCGCGGGGCCAGCGGCATTGATGGGTTAATTGGGACCTTCGCGGGGCTGAGTTTAGGCCATCCCCAAGGGATTCTGGGGGTGATTGGGGATGTGTCGGCTTTGCATGATTTGCCCAGCTTGGCCCTCCTCTCCCACTCTCAAACCCCGGCGGTCTTGATTGTGATTAATAATTCGGGAGGGGGGATTTTTCAACATCTTCCTGTTGGCGATACCCCTGAGGGTGACCCCTTATTCCGGATGCCGCATTCTTTTACCCTGGCCGGGGCTGCGGATCTCTTTGGCCTGACTTACCATGCCATTTCCGCCCCTGATGCCCTCTCAGAAACGCTTCAGGAGGCCCTTAATAAGCCCATGGCCACGATTATTGAAATCTGTTGTGGCGATACACACAAAGCCTATCAGGAGGCCCTTCAATGCCTTTAGTTTCGATTGTCATTCCGGTGTTCAATGAAGAGCGAACATTGCTCACCCTGTTGGACCGTGTCCGATCGGCGCCGTTGCCTGAAGGCGTCACCTGCGAATGGATTTTGGTGGATGATTGCTCTCGGGATGGTAGCCCTGCCATTTTGGCCGCGCTCCCCCCCGATCCTCGGTTAAAGGTGTTGACTCATCCCCGAAATGGCGGCAAAGGGGCCGCTTTACATACCGGTTTCTCGGCCGCTCAAGGCGATTGGATTCTGATTCAGGATGCCGATTTGGAATATTCCCCCCAAGATTATCCCCAACTTTTGGCCCCGTTAGTAGCCGGGACTGCGGATGTCGTTTATGGCTCTCGGTTTTTGGCCAATTCTGTGACCCGTGTCCACCATTATAGTTTGCATCGACTGGCCAATCTGGGGCTGACTTGGCTGTCCAACCTCCTCTCTGGGCTACGACTGACCGATATGGAAACCTGTTACAAGGTGTTTCGCCGGGATATTTTGGCAACTGTGGTCCTCCATGAGCCTCGGTTTGGATTTGAGCCCGAATTTAGCGCGCACTTGGGGCGGCTGGCACGTCGGGAGGGCCTTCGCATTGCCGAGGTCCCGATTTCGTATCATGGTCGCTCCTATGCAGAAGGCAAAAAAATTAAATTTTCGGATGCCCTTGAAGCCTTGTACTGTATTGTCCGGTACAACTTACTCGCAAGATTTTCCTGACTTAGGACATGTAGCACCTCACATTAGGGTGGACACATTTTGTTCTTTTATTGTATTCTTGACCTAATAGTATGAAAACCAAGAAACTCATCCGCTTCGATTGGGCCATCAAAACCATCCTTCGCAATAAGGCGAGCTTCCCCATTCTCGAGGGCTTTTTGTCCGAACTCTTAAAAACCGACGTGGTCATCGAAGCTTTGCTGGAAAGCGAGTCGAACAAAGAGTCTGAAGAAGACAAATTAAACCGGGTCGATATCCTGGCTGAGCTCACGGGCGGTGAAAAAGTCATCATCGAGGTCCAGTGTCTCAGAGAATGGGATTTCTTGTCTCGGATGGTGTACGGGGTCTCCAAAGTCGTGGTCGAACACCTCAGATCAGGCGAGAGATATGGCAAAATCCCCCGGGTGATTTCGGTGAATATCGTGTATTTTGATTTGGGACAAGGGAAAGACTACATTTATCGGGGGACGACCCAATTCGAAGGGATCCACCACCACGATGTGTTGCAGCTCTCCCCCAAAGAGAAAGAAAAATATCCGGATCATATTCACAATATTTTGGATATCTTTCCAGAGTATTTTGTGCTCAAAGTGAGTCAGTTTAATTTACGGATCAAAGATACGTTAGATGAGTGGATGTACGCGCTACAGGAATCCGAAGTCAAGCCGGAGTTTAAGGCCAAGGGGATCCAGGCCGCGGGAGAGC
>JAHFCZ010000115.1 GCA_023249285.1 bacterium
TTTGGATACGGCAGGATTTTTGGGCGCAAGCCGCATGTTTTTGGAGGCCGAGTCTCGGGTCATCACCGCAACGCTATGCTACGACGAGGTGCACTTGAAGGAAAATCAGGTCCATTGGCAGGGCCGGATATTCGATCAACTTATTTTTTGTGAGGGCTACAGGGCCAGTCAAAACCCGTGGTTTGGGGGTCTCAAATACAACCATTCCAAGGGCAATATGATCGTGGTCCCCGCACAAGCTGCCCCCTTGTCCCATATTTTGCATGTGGGGAAATGGATCCTCCCGATCCAAGATGCGCAGGGAAAAAATTGGCTTAAAATTGGGGCCACCTACGACACTCATTTTCAAGATGAAAGCCCCGAACCGGCCCAAGCCACGGCCATTCTTGAGGCGTTGACTCCGTGGCTTCGTCAGCCCCTCCAGGCCGCAGAGGTTTTGGCGGGCATCCGGCCCATTATGTTGGACAACAAGCCGGTGTTAGGGCGACATCCAGACTACCCCCAGCTGGGGATTTTCAATGGCTTGGCCTCCCGTGGGGTGAGCCTTGGGCCCTATTACGCCGCGCAATGGGCCGCACATTTGGCGCAAGGCGCTCCCTTCGATCCCGACGTGCGTGTTGACCGGTATTTTAAATCCCGATCGGCTCGTGTACACTGAGCCCATCCTTATGGCCACGACTCCCTCGCCCTGTTGTTTGCAAGACTGGATTTTCCCAGTTGTTTTGGCCTTATTTCTGGGCGTTCTGAGCATGTTTTCAGGGCAGGTGGGCTGGGGGATTTGGGATCAAAATGGGGTCAGCCTTTTGGTTTGGCTTCTTAAGTCTGGTGGCCAGGCTTATCAGACGGTTTTTACAGCAATGCCGCCGCTTTTTGTGGGCGGGGCCTGGATCGCCTCGCTGTTACCGGCAAAATACTGGGCCATTTTGGCCGTGAATGCCGGGTTTGGCGCGGGTATTTTTATGGTGTGTTGGGGGCTGCTACGACGGGCCGGTATGGCCAGATTTTGGGCGATGACCCTGCCCTTTGCCGTGGTCGCTGGCACGACCGTGGTGACCGGATTTTGGTGGTATAACGCGGCGACTTTTGCGGTTCAATTTTTATGGATCTGTGCGGTGGTCTCCCTGGAGCGTCGGCCCTCCCGGTGGGATGTGGGTATTTTAGGGGTGATGAATGCCGTGTTACTGTCCGCCAAACCCCATACCAGCCTGGTGCTCTGGGCCAGCTTTGTCCTCTATGCTCTTTTATTTCAACGACGTTGGCTCTGGAGCCTTCCCCTGACCTTAGGGGCCCTGGCCATTTTACCTGTGCATTGGGCGGGCTATTTTGAGGCCCTGATCCTCAATCAAGGTCGTGCCCATTTTATACAAGGTTTGGCCGATCACGTCTGCGCCAATTGGATGCTCCGCAAAGCAGGGGTCCCGATTTTGGCTTTTTATGCCGGATTCAGCGCCTTATTTTGGAGTGTGAGTGTCGCCCGGTTTGGGAAGGACCTACGACGCTGGATTTTAGGGGGCGGCATACTCATCGCCGGGTTATTGTCTTTTGCCTCGGATAGTATTTTGATTTCGGAGTGCGCTGGGTTTTGGATCGGATCACTCCTGGTTGCGGGGGTTGGATTCGCCGACCCCTTGCCAAAATGGGCCAGAATCTGGGTCTGTTTGGGGTTGGCCAGCCTAATGACGTTGTCTGGGATATTCATGGTGAGACATACACGGTCGCATTATACGTTTGACTTGAGTGCCCCTCAGGTGCGGATTGTGGACCCTCGCAGCTTTTTGGAGGGGCAAGTCACGGGGACGCGGTTGCCGCTCGTCCTTCAAGAGCTAGCGACTGCCCAACGTCAGTGTGGATGGACATCCCAGTCTCGGATACGGTTTGGCCCTGGCTTGGAATTTGCGTACCCCCATTTGGGAATGATCCCACCGGCACCCCAAGTCCTGTATTGGGAAGGATTCAATCGGTCAGAGCCCTTAGTGACCGCCACGATTCAAGCCCCGGTAGACGCCTGGGTCCTCGCTTATTCTGATTTGGATCACCAGGAATTTGTGAACCATTACCCGAAGGACCTGTTGAACGTGATCCATGGACTTCCGGTACTGTTTCAGGGGAAAACGTTGATCGTTTATGGCCCCCCAAACACTCAAAAAAATAATCAAGATTGGACAAAATAGTGACTTCTTTACAGCTCTCAAATCGACACCTCCTCTTGTTTTGCGGCGCGCTTCTCGCGGCGTTTGCCTTTGGCATTATGGCCGCCCCAGCCAAGTACGCTCCCGTGCCGGCTTACGTCAAAATCCCCTCCAGGCTCTGTGTGAGCACCCAAAATGTCACCGCCTTTGAGCCCTTTTCAGAGTTTGCCGGCCTCGCTTCCTCAAGCTCCAGCGCAGACGCCGAAGTGGTCGTAACCCATCTCCAAACGCCGAAGCCGTTGCGCGGCATTTATATGACCAGCTGGGTGGCGGGGATTCCCTCTTGGCGCAATAAACTCATTGCCATGGCGGATCGGACCGAAATCAATGCGTTCGTCATCGATGTGAAGGATTACTCGGGGCATTTGTCCTTTCAGACCGGAGACCCGGTCTTGGCCCAAATGGGGGTGGAAGAGCCTCGTATTCGGGGGATGCGTGGGTTTTTGGCCCAGTGTCATGCGCATCACATCTACACCATTGCCCGAATCACGGTGTTCCAAGACCCTGTTTTTTCAAAAAAATACCCCCAACTTTCCGTGCAAACCCACGCCGGCCAATTGTGGCGAGATCGTAATGGGTTGTCCTACGTGGATCCGTACTCAAAACCATTTTGGGATTACATTATTCGTATTGCGGACGGCTGCGTCAAAGCCGGTTTTGATGAAATTAATTTCGACTACATTCGCTTTCCTACCGATGGGAATATGCGGGACATGGTGTTTCCGATCTCGGGGGCCGTTTCTTCCGCGCACTTGGCGTCGGGGAATGCCAGTGCGAATATCTCCGTTCGTGCCCACACTAAGGGCTACGCATTACAGGCTTTTTTCAAATATCTACACCAAAACACCCGATCCTGGGGAATCCCTATTTCAGCCGATTTATTTGGGATGGTGCTCACCAGTCATGATGATTTGAATATTGGACAGATGCTTGAAGTGGCCTTGCCGGAATTTGACTACATTTGCCCGATGATTTATCCCTCCCACTACCCACCCGGGTTCAAAGGCTATGGCAACCCTGCACAGTACCCCTATGAAATTGTGCGTTACGTCTTGGGCATCGGCGGCACACGTGCAGACAAAATGGGGATGAAGTCCAAACTGCGGCCGTGGCTCCAGGATTTTAACTTGGGCGCCCGTTATGACGCGGCCAAGATCATCGCCCAGAAAAAGGCCACCTATGACGCAGGATTGGACAGCTGGCTGATGTGGGATCCGCGGAATCGGTATACCCCGGGCGGGTATGCGCCTTAGCTTTTCGCCCAGAAATCTTAAATTTCCCCAATTCGCACTAACACCTCAGACAAAGAGGTCACCCACACATTTTCTCGGATAGGATATTCCGACGCCACGGGAGCCACCACAAAACACGCTTTCAAAGGCAAGCTATTAATCGCCTCCACATTCCCACGAGCCAACACTGGGCTCGATGAAGATTTACATTCAATCGCAATTATTTTTTGACCTTTTTGCAGAATCAAATCCAGCTCAGACCCAGTTGCAGTTCGGTAAAAAGTCGCCTGCCAATCGGGGTAGGCATTCATGATCGATTCCAAAACAAAGCTCTCCCAAGATAAGCCATACACGGGATGACCAAATAAATCATCCCGAGACTCAATTTGAAGAAGTGCATGTAAAATACCCGTATCCCGCACATAAATTTTAGGGGATTTAACCAATCGCTTCTTTAAGTTGATTTCGAACGGCATCAACACACGCATCATGAAGGTTTGATCCAGGATATCCAAGTACGACCGAACCGAATGATGCGTCATTTCCAAGGCCCCCCCTAATTTACTCGCATTGAATAATTGTCCATGAGAATGCGCACACATCCGCCAAAACCGTTCAATTTTCCTCGACGGAATCTTGATCCCGAATTGAGGGATATCTCTTTCCAAATAAGTCTGAATAAAAGCCCGACGCCAAGAATAGCTTGCCCGATCATCCTTAGCCAAAAAACTCCGGGGAAATCCACCGCGCCCCCACAATGTCGTCAGCTGTTCAGCAGCTCCAGGGATCTCCCGAACTTGAAAAGGTGTCAATTCTAAGTAATAAATTCGCCCCGCCAACGTCTCCGAACTTTGTGCCAACAACTCCCGAGAAGCTGATCCCAAAAGTAAAAACTGACCATTCCGAGGATTGCGATCCACCACGCTGCGCAAAACAGCAAACAACTGCGGATACCGCTGCACCTCATCAATGCAGATCAGACGTTCACGATTAGCCTCAAAAAAAGCCTCTGGATCTTGAAGCTTTGCAAAATCCGCAGGGCTCTCCAAATCCAAATAAAGACTGGATTCTACCTGAGACAAAATCAATTTTGCCAAGGTAGATTTGCCACACTGACGCGGACCCAGAAGTGCAACAACCGGAAATTGCCCCAGCATCACACCCACATTTTGCTCTAGTTCTCGACACAAATAACCTTGCATATTGGAATTCTATCATCCAATTTACAAATTTACAAACCACTGAAATTTTTCGATTAAAAATTCGACGAGGTATGAACAAGAGAATTGCAGTGGGGATTGCGCCTGTTGCCGACTCCTGAGGTTGTGGTGTAGAGTTTAAAGGACAGTTTGCCTTCGTTTAAATTTCCCACTTTCGTCTGTTCCCCCCTCATTTCTCACCCCGCAAAGGAGTCTT
>JAHFCZ010000116.1 GCA_023249285.1 bacterium
CTGCCATTTTGAGTCAGATTATCGATGCATTGAAGGATCCTCCAGACTTACTTGCTAGTGTTCTTTCTGTACAGGATGCCAAAGGGTATTGTGTGCTCCATCTAGAACAGACTACCTCTGACATTTTGAGTCAGATTGTCGAGGCACTGAAGGAGAGTCCAGCCTTACTTGCTGAGGTTCTCCCTGTGAAGAGTTCCATGGGGTATTGCGTGCTTCATCTACCACAGACTACCTCTGCCATTTTGAGTAAGATTGTCGAGGCACTGCAGGCGAGGCCAGACTTACTAGCTGAGGTTCTCTCTGTGGAGAATGCTCAAGGGGCTTGCGTGCTCCATCTACAAAAGACTACATCTACCATTGTGACTCAGGTTGTCGGGGCACTGCAGGTGAGGCCAGGCTTACTTGCTGAGGTTCTCTCAGTCAAGAGTGCCGAAGGGAATTGTGTGCTCCATCTACCACAGACCACACCTGAAATCTTGAGTCAGATTATTGATGTATTGAAGGATCCTCCAGAATTACTTGCGAGTGTTCTTTCTGTGCAGGATGCCAAAGGGGATTGCGTGCTTCATCGACACTATATTACCCCTGAAATTTTGAGTCCGATTGTCGAGGCGCTGAAGAAAACTCCAAAATTACTTGCTAGTGTTCTTTCTGTACAGGATGCCAAAGGGTATTATGTGCTCCATCTACCCCAAACTACATCTGCCATTTTGAGTCAGATTATCGATGCATTGAAGGATCCTCCAGACTTACTTGCTAGTGTTCTTTCTGTACAGGATGCCAAAGGGTATTGTGTGCTCCATCTAGAACAGACTACCTCTGCCATTTTGAGTAAGATTGTCGAGGCACTGCAGGCGAGGCCAGACTTACTTGCGAGTGTTCTTTCTGTGCAGGATGCCAAAGGGAATTGCGTTCTTCATCTACCACCGGCTACCTCTGCCATTTTGAGTCGGATTGGCGAGGCGCTGAAGAAAACTCCAAAATTACTTGCTAGTGTTCTTTCTGTGAAGAATGCCAAAGGGAATGGTGTGCGCCAGTAGTGTACCGTCTTTTCTGTAAATTGGGTTTTGAAGAAAACCCATATAGTAGTGGGTGTGGGACTGTGTAAATTTGGAATCCACCCGAACCACCGCGTCTCCCACCCACAGCCCTTGCTTTACTTTGGGGGATATGTAACCTAAAATCTCAGGTTGAGAACTCTATGATAAACCCCTTTTCCTCAGATTCATTTAATAAGCTAAAACAGCCAGTCACCTTGCTGCCCAAAAAATATGGTTTAGCGATCATATTGGTCTCGGGATTTGTCGCGGGGGTCCTGGCCCAAACCTGGCTACCAACCTTTGAGGCTAAAGCGAAGTTGTCGGTAGGGACAGACGTTAAGACCCAGCAAGAGCGCATGGTGAGTCGGCCTGTGGTGCTCCAAACCCTGTATGCACTTCAACCCCGTCGTTCCGAGGTCAAAAAAGTCACCGCAAAGCTCCTCGAGCACGGATTTTCAAGTGAGCAAATCAAAAATAGCGATGTCCTATTGGTGAAGTTTCGAAATCCCGATGCCAAGGCTGCAGCGGTCATTCTCAATACCTGGTGCCTGACCTTTATGGCCCACGATCAATTTGCCCAGCAGCAAGACCAGATCAAAGAACGCGAATATCTAGAAAGCCAACTCAAGCAAAAACAAGATCTCATTCAGGCGGCTGAAACCGAAAAACGCAACATCCGGCGTGCCAAGCCTTCGGATAAAGTTACCGCCCTGCGTCTGACTAAAAAAATTGAAATGCTCTCCCAAGCCTACGACAAATTATTGGGTCAATATCGACAGGTGTTGATTGATCAGACGGAGCCGCCCAGCAAGGTCATGTTTATTGAATCCGCACTGACGCCCGGTGCCCCACTTTACCCCTATGCACCGCTCGTTTTTTTAGGGGTTTTTGTCGTGTTGGCAGGGGGCGGAATTGCGACGTTGTGGTGGCTTAAAAAGCCGAACATCCAACTTCAGCCACAGCCAAAGCCAAAGCCGATGCCACAGCCAATACCGGAGGCTCCCGCTGAAGCGGCCCCAAACTTCCTCTTTCCAGATCGAGGTCCTTTAGAGCCCTTTGCCCAAGAAGAAGCCCCGGCATTCACCCCGCCTACGCCGGAAGAAGAAATTCCCCAATGGGCGCCGCTGAGCCAAGCCAGCCCACAAATTGCACCGACTGAAATTCAGATTGCAGTGGAGGCCAAGGGTCGGGAAAAGCTTTTAGAAAACCCGGTTTTTAAAAAGCGGTCCGCCTGTATTGCGGTGACGGCCCTGCATTTGCGTAAAATGGAAATGACCTGGATCCTATCCTTGATCCAACCCATGGTTGAGGCCAATAAAAAAGTCGTCTTGGTCTCTCTTTCGGATTCTCAGGCAATGTCCAAGTTTCTTCAGATTCCGTTTCCACATCTAGGCCTCCTTGATTACATGCGCGGCAATCCCCTTCCCACGGTGTTGCAGGCCACACGGATTAAAAATCTGAGCTGGATTCCGGCAGACGGTGCGTTGCCAATCGTGGCCCACGAAGAGTCCTTAGCTTTTATGACCCGACGCCTCAAAATGTACTTTGATGTGATCATCTATACGCACACCTATTGGGAAGAGGAAGTGCCAGCCGAAAAATTCCAGAATTTTGTAGAAGGCTGGGTGGTCCTCGAAATGCAGGGTCAACCCGCGCATGAAGTGAAAGATTATTTGGACGACCTTCAACAGCCTGTCCTTGCTCAAATTCCGTTATGAAGTCGCAAGGACCAGGCGATACCTCCTGGGAGGTAAGCGCAAAGTCTTACGGGGCCTTGGTGGGTCAAAAAGGGAGCTACTATCACCAAGCAGTGATTTTCCCCAACTTACTCCAACTCATGGCGGTGAAGCCCAGCGATACCGTCTTAGAGCTAGGGTGTGGCCAAGGCGTATTGTCCCGCCTCTTGCCCCCTCAAACCACTTATTTTGGATTAGATGCCTCCGAAACTTTGATTAAAGAGGCCCAGAAGCGAAAAGGGAAGCATCATGCCTATTTCAAATTTCAAGATGTCACCCGTCCCTTTAAGCTCACCAAAAGCAATTTTAAACACGTTGTGATTATTTTGGCGCTGCAGAACATGCGTGATTTAGAGGCCGTAATCGCCAACGCAAAGACCCATCTTCATCCGAAAGGAAAGCTCTGGATTGTACTCAATCACCCCGCCTTTCGGATTCCCAAAAATAGCGAATGGGTGACGGAAGAAAAACGTCAGTCTCGCCTGGTGCATGCGTACATGAGCCCCCAAAAAATCCCAATCGATATGAACCCGGGCGCTAAAACTCAGAAAAAAACCACCTGGTCTTTCCATCGGCCCTTGTCCGGGTATATGGCGGCGCTCAAGGCCCATAAGCTGGCCGTAGTCGATCTTCAAGAATGGGTGTCGGACAAAGAGAGTGAGGGGAAAAATGCAGCCCGAGAGAACAAAGCCCGAGATGAAATCCCCATGTTCATGTTATTGGTCGCTATGATACACTAGCCGCGATGCATTTTTCACAACTTTTAGTTCACACATTGAAGGATAATCCCAAGGACGCCGAGGTGCTCAGTCACCAGCTGATGACCCGTGCATCTATGATCCGAAAAATTGCAGCTGGGATCTATGCCTATACCCCGCTCGGGCTCCGGATTTTACGCAACTTTGAGACCATTGTCCGGACCGAAATGAATCGTGTGGGGGCCCAAGAAGTCTTGATGCCTAGCATGATTCCCGCGGCCTTGTGGCAGCAATCCGAACGTTGGGATAAATATGGCAAGGAATTGCTGCGGATCACCGACCGCCATAATAACGAATTCTGTTATGGGCCCACCCACGAAGAAGTGGTCTGCGAGCTGGTGAATACCTACGTAAAATCGTACCGACAACTTCCCATGCACGTCTACCAAATTCAAACCAAGTTTCGAGATGAAATTCGCCCGCGATTTGGGTTAATGCGCGGCCGTGAATTTATTATGAAAGATGCCTACAGCTTCCATGCCACCTGGGAGGATCTCGACAAGACCTATAGTGAAATGCGCGACGCCTATTTGCGCATGTTTGAGAGGTGTGGATTGCGTGCCAAAGTGGTTCAGGCCGATAGTGGGGCCATCGGTGGCGATGAATCCGCCGAGTTTATGGTGATTGCCCAGACTGGAGAAGACGAAATTGTCGAATGCCCTACCTGCGCCTATGCGGCCAATACGGAAGTGACCAACACCGAAACCTGTCCCAAATGTGCCGAAAAAGGGCAAGCGTCCACCCTCCAACGGGTGCGCGGGATCGAGGTGGGGCATATCTTTAAATTGGGCACCACGTATTCTGAAAAAATGAACACAACCTACCTGGATGAATCCGGTCAAGCGAAACCCATGATCATGGGCTGTTATGGGGTTGGGATTGGCCGAACGGTTGCTGCTGCGATCGAGCAATTGGGCAGTGCTAACGCCATGTGCTGGCCGATAGCCTTAGCACCCTTTAAAGTGTCCTTGATCCTCTGCAAAGACGAAGCCCCATTTCGGGAAGCCGCCGATGGGCTTTATAATGAATTGAAGGCCGCCAATATTGAGGTGCTCTATGATGATCGTCCTGAATCCATGGGGGTCAAATTTAAAGACACCGAATTAATTGGCATTCCGCTTCAAGTCGTG
>JAHFCZ010000117.1 GCA_023249285.1 bacterium
GGTCGCGATTACCAAGTGAATCCCAGTCGCCCGAGACATCTGTGCCAAACGACAAATAGTCGATTCTACATCTTGGGCCGCCACCATCATCAAGTCCGCCAACTCATCGATGATCACCACGATATAGGGCAGTTTTTTCTGACCAGGATTTTTCTCAATCCATTGGTTGTAGCCCAAGATATCCTTGACCCCCACATGAGAAAAGACCTCATAGCGTCGCTCCATTTCTAGAAGCGCCCACTGTTTCAAGGTTGCTGCCGCCTTATTGGGATTGGTCACCACCGGAGCCAGCAAATGGGGAATCCCCTCATACAAGCTCAACTCTACTTTTTTAGGGTCAATCATCAAAAACTTGACCTCGTCTGGGGTGGCCCGCATCAAAATCGATAGGATAATGGCGTTCACACAGACACTCTTCCCGGACCCCGTCGCCCCGGCAATTAACACGTGAGGCATTTTGGCCAAGTCCATGAACACAGACTCACCCGTAATCGTCAGGCCCATCGCGGCAATCAGCTTGGAGGGATGTGAGAAAAAGTCCCCGCCATCCACCAAATGTCGCATGACAATCGTTTCAATATCCGTATTGGGAACCTCGATACCCACCAAGGCTTTCCCCGGAATGGGGGCTTCAATCCGCACATCCACCACCGCCAGTTTCAGTGCGATATCCTTGTTCAGCGAGGTAATCTTACTAATTTTGACCCCCTCTCCAGGTTGGAGTTCGTAGCGCGTCACCGAGGGCCCCGGCGTAATATGCACGACTTTAGCCCGCACCCCAAAGCTCGCCAACGCCTCTTCCAAAATCTTCGCATTTTCCTGACGTTTGACACGCAAGGCCTTGCTATCCTGCGCCATTAACGGCTTTGGCGGCTCCAACAACTCCAATGGCGGCAACTCAAACACGCCATATTCTGCGCCAAACTCTGAGAATTTCGCCTCCTGAACAATCCGAACAGGTTTAGTGGGGTGTTCCGGCTCAATGGAAACAATGGGTTCCACCGGTTCAGTCTCGGTTTCGAGAACTGGCGCAGCCTGCTCCATCACCCATTTTTTGACTTCAGGATCGACTTTAATCCCCGACTTTTTAGTGCGCAACTCAGCACGTGTTGGCAAGTCTTCTTCCGGCACATCGGCTTGATCAAATAGTCGTCCGATAAAGCCCAAAATCCCCGACACCGTCACCCCAAAAAGGACCATACAGGTCACCCAAACCACGCCCACCAGGAAAATCCAGGTCCCATTATACCCAAAAAGCTTTTGTAGTAACGTCGACATCATCATGCCGACCCATCCCCCACCATCTAGTTTCATAGGCCATAGCCACGGCTGAACATCCCCACGAACAAACAATTCAAACCCCACCACCACGCACAAAAACGCACCTAAAGCGTTCAAAAGCGAGGTTCGCACCTTAATAGAAGTAAAAATCAAAGACAACCCTGGAAGGATCAAAAAGAGCGGCACTGCCCACACCATCCGACCAAAAAAATGTCGAAGCCCCACCTCAATCACCCAATGCCCCACCCAGCCCATCGTATGCGGACGTGCCACACAGACCAGCGCAAATATGGCGATCAAAATAAAAACAACCGCCCACACTTCCCGAAAATGTGACCCTGAAGCCGTTTGTCCCTTTTTCATTCCAACCTCCCTGGCGTCGACATGGCTTTTGCTTTATCCAAAGACGGAATAAAGAGCACCATATCCCCCACTACATACCGGTATTCTTGCGCCAATCCCCCTCGGATTTCAAGCACATATTTCGCCTCAACCCCAGGGTTAATAATCGTTGTATCCAAGGGCTGGGCCTTAGACTTCATGTACACAATTTTATCCGAATCACTAATCCAAATCATATCCAGAGGAATCACCGTATTTTTCATCCAAAACGTGTGAATATCCGTTCGATCAAACATAAACAACATGCCCCGATGCTTGGGCAAAAATGTCCGATACATCAATCCACGTGCCCAGGTTTCCGGGGTATCCGCAACCTCTACTTGAAACGTATGATAGCCGATGCGAATCTGCTGGTAATTAATACCAGCAAGAGCAACAGTCCCCAGACAAAAAAGAAGGGCCACCGCAGTGACCCTTATCCAAACCCTTTTGAGAAATCCGCTACTCACAGATTAACGTGACGCGTTTAAAGCCAATACCAAACGAGATTTTTTCCGGGCAGCTGTCTTCTTGTGGACAATCCCTTTTCCGGCTGTTTTATCGATGATCTGTAGGGCAGCAGAAACTAACGCTTCCCGATCTTCAGCCTTCGCTTCAATTGCGATCTGGGCTCTCTTTACAAAGGTGCGCATGCGTGAGGTAAAGTGGCTGTTGCGAAGTGCATTACGACGATTCGTTAAGATATCTTTTTTGGAAGCTTTAATGTTGGCCATGTGGACTCCTGTTTCTTGATCGTTAAATTTGACAACCCAAAATAAAGGGTGTTAGGTTTGGTTCACTATCTCAAAAGAAGGACCGTGTGTCAACCATATTGCATTATGACCATCCTCAATTGGCTTGCAAAAAAACAACCTCCCACAAGGTCCAAAACCGAAAAACTCAACATCCCAGGTGATGTTTGGAGTAAATGTCCAACCTGTAGTGAAGTCCTCTTCCTTAAAGAACTCGAAAAAAACCTCAGCGTTTGCCCAAAATGCAACTACCATTTCCGACTCTCCCCTGAAGACCGTATTACCTATATTTTTGATAAAAACTCCTTTGAAGAAACCCACGCTGCCATCGAAGGCATCGATTTCCTAAACTTCGAAGACACCGAAAAATACAAAGACCGCCTCAAAAAAGCCCAAGCCAAAACCAATCACAAAGACGCCATTGTCACAGGGACGGCCCTCCTTAAAAAAATACCCGTGAATATCGGCGTCATGAATTTTGGATTTTTAGGCGGCTCCATGGGCTCAGTGGTCGGCGAAAAAATCACCCGCCTCATCGAAAGCGGTGCTGAAAACAAAAATCCCGTTATTATTTTCACCTCCTCGGGCGGCGCCAGAATGCAAGAAGGCATTATGAGCTTGATGCAAATGGCCAAAACCAGTGCCGCGCTCTACCGACTGGAGCAAGCCAAAGTTCCCTACATTTCCGTGCTGTGTGATCCAACTACCGGTGGCACCTCTGCCAGCTTTGCAATGCTGGGAGACCTCAACATCGCTGAGCCCGACGCTTTGATCTCCTTTGCAGGCCCTCGCGTCATTGAACAAACCATCCGCCAAAAACTCCCCAAGGGTTTCCAACGTTCTGAATTCCTACTCAAACACGGGATGCTCGACCTCGTGGTGGATCGCAAAGCCATGCGCCAAACCCTCTACACCTGCATTTCCATCCTCGGAGGCCAGCCATGAAATCTCTCGAATTTGAGGAGCCCATTGTAGAATTAACCGAAAAAATCAATCAATTACGCTCGCTGTCCGGTAGCGAAGCGTTGGATCTGGACTCCGAAATTGCCAAAGCCGAGAAAAAAGCCGACCAACTCCGCAAAGAAATCTATACCAACCTTACCCCTACCCAAGTCATTCAGATCTCCCGGCACCCGAATCGACCTGACAGTCTCAGCCTCGCCAACTTGATATTTGAAGATTTCATTGAGATCCACGGCGACCGCCAATTCGGGGACGATCCGTCCATCATTTGCGGACTCGGCAAGCTCAAAGGCCAAAGCATTGCCATTATCGGCCACCAGAAAGGCCATGACACCAAGGAAAACATCTATCGCAACTTCGGCATGCCCAACCCCGAAGGCTACCGCAAGGCGTTACGTGTGATGTACTTGGCGGAAAAATTCAACATGCCCATCATCACCTTTATTGATACCCCTGGAGCCTATCCTGGCCTTGAGGCCGAAGAACGAGGCCAAGCCGAAGCCATTGCCCGAAATCTGCGTGAAATGATCAGCATTCGCGTCCCGATCATCACCATTGTGATTGGGGAAGGCGGGTCCGGTGGCGCACTCGGCATTGGGGTCGCCAACAAGGTCTTTATGATGGAGTACAGCATTTATTCGGTCATCTCGCCGGAAGGCTGTGCCTCAATCTTGTTCCGCGATGCCAAGCTCGCCTCTAAAGCAGCCGACAACCTTAAAATCACCGCCAAAGACATCGAAGGCCTGGGCATTGCGGACGGAATCATCAAAGAACCCTTCGGAGGTGCGCATCGCGACTGGAAAGTCACTGCCGAAACCATCAAAAAAACCATCGTCAAAGAACTCGCCGCCTACAAAAAACGCGACACCGAGCAAATTGTAGAAGAACGCTATGCAAAATTCAGACAAATGGGCCAATTCATTGAAGGAAAATGAAACCCAAAACCGTTTGTCTTTTGATGGGGAGTGAGCTAGAATACGCGCATGGGAATTGATAACATCCGCCCCATTCGTCGCGCCGAAAACCTACCCTCTTCTGGAACAGAAGCTGGCGCAATTTCTTTAGAAGTCGGTCATATCGGCTCCGTTCGTAAAAACAAAGAAGTCAAAATCCGCGGCGCAGACATCTCCCAGATTGCCAAAGGTCTCGCTGAAGTCGCTTTTTCTATTGGCCAAACCAACAACCCTGAAGCCTTCTCATCTGAGCTTGCCGAAGACATTATGGAAGCCCT
>JAHFCZ010000025.1 GCA_023249285.1 bacterium
CAGATAAGTGACGGACTTTCCGGATGGATAAAATCACACCCGGCATAAAAGATTCTCGGGAAATTGTATCGTGGCGAATCGAGAGCGTTTGCCCGATCCCCCCAAAAATGACTTCTTGGTGCGCCACATAGCCTGGGAGCCGTACTGAATGAATCGGAATGCGATGTCGTTTCCCCCCACGGGCACCGGGAATAGATTCTTTGGATTCGAGGACATGGGTGTCGATACTGGCATTGACCGCATGGATCATATCGGCCGTTTTAAGCGCAGTTCCGGAAGGCGCATCCGCCTTTTGATCATGATGATACTCAATAATTTCCACACGTGGCATAAATTTTGCCGCTTGTGCCGCAAAAGTCATCATCAATACTGCGCCAATTGCAAAATTGGGAACCACCAAAACCGCCACTTTTTTCTGTTTGGCCAGTTGACCCAATTCTTTGAGTTGGTCGTCGGTGAGCCCCGTCGTCCCAATGACCGGGAAAACACCGGCTTCGATACAGGCCTTGGTATTGTCATAGACACAACTGGGGTGCGTAAAATCGACGACAACATCGGGCTTGGTTGCCGCAAGGGTATCGCGGAGATTGTCGCCACGTCGGGTCACCCCAACCAGATGAATATCTCGTTCAGATTCAATGGCTTTGACGGTTTGGGCCCCCATTTTTCCGGTGGCACCGCTGACGACGACTTTAATCATGATACTTTCTCCTTTATGCGAATTTGAACCTGGGCAAAAATTTCATCTGGGGTGAGATCCTGGACCTCGATGATCTGGATTCGATCCGGGAAGGCCGTGGCACGTTTGAGATAAGCCTGACGCACCCGCCGGTGAAAACTTACCTCTTCTTGTTCGAATCGATCGAGGGCCGCACGCTTGGTTGCGCGGGCAATACCCACCTCTTCAGATATATCGAAAAGAATGGTTATATCCGGCAAAACGTCCACCCGGGCATTGAGAGTTTCAATGAGATCTTCGGGCATATTCCGGCCGCCGATTTGGTAGGCGTAGGTCGAATCGATATAGCGATCACAGAGTACAATTTTTCCGGCAGCCAAAGCGGGCTTTATCACCTTTTCAACGTGCTCGAACCGATCCGCATAAAACAACAGCACCTCACTCATGGGGTGAGCAAAATGCTGGTTGGGATCCAAAATCAGGGCACGCAACTGTGCGCCAAGGGGGGTCCCGCCGGGTTCGCGAGTCTGGAGCACGTCGTAGCCCTGGCGTTGAAGATCGGTCGCAAGCATTTGATTCTGGGTGGTTTTCCCCGAGCCTTCGATGCCCTCTAAACTGATAAATAAACCGGACATTCTAGCTTCCTTTGGTGATGCGTGTGGGATAGATTCGGACACGGCGATTGGGTTCTTCGCCAATGCTTTGGGCTCTCAGGCCCCAGGCTTCCAACGCTTGGTGCTGGATTCGCCGTAAATACGCATTTTTTGGGGTGGCATCCACCACAATTTTTTCGCTTTGCACGCGTTTGCTGAGCTCTTCAATCTCAGCGATAGCGTCTTGCTCTTCCGCATCGAGCGCTTCGGGAATATGGAAGTATTGGCGTAAAAACTTTTCGATTTGGGGTTTGCCGGAGGCATTGAGCACGTGAACCGCCAATTGACGACCTTCCAGTTGTGCAGAGAGCTTGGACTGGGATTTCAGGTGCCCCTTGGTAGTCACCACCATATCCGCATCGCTGATACTATGCACGACATTGGCCTCAATATTGAGATACTTGATCGCCGCGCTCAAAAACGTCGCATTAATGCCGTAAGGGAAAATTTGAGGCCCTTTGGGTTGGGGCTTGGTTTCTTGAATGATAATGTCCTCCCCTTTGCCACGGCGACGGAATTGCGGGTCACTTTGCTCGCCTCTCAGGAACGCATCCACCGCTTGGGCCACACTGTGATAGATAATAAATTCCCCTTGCCTGGGAACCTCAATGAGGACTTCAAAGGTGGGAAGGCTTTTACGTTCTAATACCGTTTTTTGTGTACCGCGGAATTTGGCTTCTTCGTCACCCAAAACAACACTTTGAACACCACCGACCAGATCTGAGAGGGTCGGATTTTTAATAAGATTTTGGAGGGTCTTTCCGTGGGCCGTTGCAATCAGCTGAATGCCCCGCTCGGCGATGGTTCTCGCGGCCTGGGCCTCTGCCTCGGTACCGATTTCATCGACAATGATCACCTGAGGCATATGATTTTCAACGGCCTCAATCATCACGGCATGTTGCTGATCTGGAGACGAAACCTGCATCCTGCGGGCCAAGCCAATGGCGGGGTGAGGAATGTCACTGTCCCCTGCAATTTCATTGGAGGTGTCCACGACGATCACCCGGCGGTCAAACTCAACTGAGAGTAAGCGCGCAGCCTCGCGCAAAAGGGTCGTTTTTCCGATGCCTGGGGGGCCGAGCAACAACACGTTTTTCTCGCTCTCAATTTGGTCTCGAATGGTATTTAATACGCCTTCAATGGCGCGCCCGATTCGACAGGTTAGGCCGATAATTTTGCCATGGCGATTCCGAATCGCCGAAATACGGTGGAGGGTTCTGGCCAACCCCGCCCGGTTATCCGCGGTAAATAGCCCCACTTTTTCCGTCACGCTATGAATGTCTTGTTCGGTTACAGCGCCCAGACCAATGAGGCGTTCTGTCGTTTCTTTATAACGAATCTCCGGATGGGCCCCGAGATCCATCACGACCTCACAAAGATCTATTTTTTGAGGGTGATTTTGAATCGCGTCATGTATTTTTTGGGGAAGACAATTCAGAAGGATTTGGATTTCGTCGGGCATCTTAACTTCCTTTTCCCTCACGGAGTCGTTGTTTGAGCACATGACTAACGCTGAATTGGAGGGCCGTGGTGACTGGCAGCGCCATCATTTGACCGGTTTTGGGATTTTTGAGGGTGCGTGCGGCTCGGGTTTTGAGTTTCCAGGCTCCAAACCCCGTAAGATGGACTGATTTTTGGGCCATAAAATTATCCGCAAGCGCTTCGATCACGGCCTCGATGACGGTCAGGGCTTCGGCTTGCGTCGTATCTAGTTTTTTGGACACTTGGCGGGCCAAGTCACGCTTATTGATCATAGTGGTGTCCGCCCTGAAAGGGCTTTTCGCAGGGTCATGTCATCTGCGTAGTCCATGTCCGCCCCCACCGGAAGTCCATAGGCCAGTTTGGTCTTGGAAATGGGCCACTCTTGCAGCACTTGGGTGAGATACAAAATTGTCGCATCCCCTTCAATGGTGGGATTAATGGCTAAGACAAGCTCGGTAATCGCTTCGGATTTCAGGCGACGGACCAGCTCCGGGATGCGCAATAGCTCCGGATGAATCCCATCAATGGGGGATAGCAAGCCGCCTAGAACGTGGTATTTACCCTTAAAAGCGAGGGTTCTTTCAATCGCAAAGATGTCCTTGGGCTCTGCCACCACACACAGCTGATGGGGGTCTCGACGCGGATCTGAGCAAATAAAACAGGCCTCTGACAATGAAATATTAAAGCAGTGTTTGCAATATTGGATATTGTCCCGAGTATGGGTTAAGACTTTGGCGAATTGGGTCACATCGGGCTTGGGCAGAGATAAGAAAAAAAAGGCCAGGCGTTGGGCTGATTTCTGGCCGACACCTGGCAATTTTGTAAGCTGAGTAATCAGCGCTTGGAGGGGATTTTGTTCATCCATTAGAGGCCGGGTAAATTGAGGCCTCCAGAGATATCGGAGAGCTTGCTGGTTGCCAATTCTTTGGCTTTACGTGCCGCATCGTTGAAGGCTTTCATCACACTCTTTTCGAGGCTTGTATTTCCGGCAACAATTAAGCTCGGATCGATGGACACATCCAAGCACTCGAGCTCCCCAGATAATGCGATTTCAATTTTGCCGCCTTCGGACGTCCCGGATACTCGTACTTTTTTGAGTTCCTCTTGAACGCGCTTCATTTTGGCTTTCATTTCACTGGCTTGCTTCATCAGCTTGCCCATATCCTTCAAACCTTCGAACACTGGTTTCTCCCTCAGAATGATCTAAATTTTATGCACTTGCTACTGAAAATATATGCTTGATTTTCACCCAGAATATCACATTAAGCATAGTGTCGCCAGTTGAGCCATTGCCAGAAAAACGAGGGCCGCTTTCCAGGCTCAAACTCCGCAAAGCTTCCGTCATATTTTCGGACTTGTTTGAGGTTATCGAACAGCTTTTCTTTTAATTCGATCTTCAAACGCGGGGCATCACTTTTGTCTTCGGTGAGGTAGGCGAACCCCGACTGGGGTCGTTTTTGGTGTTGCTCAGGGGAGCGAACAATGTAGTGTTTAAAAATGGGGAAATCAAACAGCATTTTAGTCCCAATGCCATGGGGGAATACACGGTTAATTTCGTTGAGATTATAAAAACTTTTGGGCTTATTTTTAAACTGACGAATTTCCATGGACCCGGGCTGATAATAAATAATTTGCTCTTGCACGGTTTTCTGCGGATCAAATTCCTGATGTTCTTGAGATTTATGCCAAAAAAAACTCAAGGAATGCCAGTTTACTTTTTCGGCCCCGGCCTTTTCGGCACGCCGAGCGATCTCGTTGGGATCATCCACCATAATTTCGTCCCCGTGTAGGATAGTGAACCAGCCTTCGGTGCCATACCGTTTTTGGGCTTCTTCCAGTAGAAATTGACGGGCCCCATCCACGACCCGACGACGGGGCACCAAGTCCTGGTCTTTCAAGAGATACACCACATTGTCAAAACTACGCAGAATTTCTTCGGTCCGGTCTGTAGAGCCATCGAGAACCAAAATTTTATCGAAATACTTGCGATTTTCGATCATGGTTTCTTCGATGATGTCCTCTTCGTTGTAAGTCATCATCAACCCAATATTTTGCATTGTGGTATCATACACTAAAATCTCCCTTGAGAGGATCTTGTGCGTGATCGTCACTCCATTGGCCATGGCCGGTTTATTGGGTGTTAGTTTTGTAGCGGGGTTTGTGGATAGTATTGCGGGTGGGGGCGGATTGTTGATGGTCCCCTCTCTGATGTTATCGGGGTTGTCACCACATTGGGTGCTTGGGACCAATAAACTCAATAGCACCTTGGGCACCAGTATTGCTGTTTGGAATTTTTATCGGAATGGGAAGATTTTAGCCCCACTGGTCGGTGCAGGCATTGCGTTCACCCTTTTTGGTGGCTGGGTGGGAGCCAGATTGGCCTTGTCTTTGGATAGCGCGGTTTTGGCCAAAGTCCTCATTTTTATGCTCCCGATTGGGATGGCTGCGGTCTTTCTTCGCAAAAAAGGGAGTGGACCTTCTCCGGCCTTTTCTCTCAAGACCCATTGGTGGAAGATCGTATTGATTTGTCTCTCTCTGGGTATTTATGACGGTTTTTTTGGGCCAGGTGCGGGGAGCTTTTTAGCCTTGTTGTTTTACGGACTTCTGCACCTCGGCTTGGTTGAGTCCACGGCCAATGCGAAGGTCTTTAACCTTGTCTCCAACCTGGGGGCTTTGATCGGCTTTATGATTGGGGGGAAAGTCCTGTATACCCTCGGCATTCCCCTCGCCACGATGGGGATGGCCGGGAATTATATCGGGAGCCGAATGGCGATCCGGAGTGGTGATTCGCTGATCAAGAAGTGCCTGTTTGGCGTCCTGCTTTTACTGCTGGCCACTTTAATTTTGAAACATTGGCTCTAGAGGCTGTTGCGAGTACAAAATTGACGCGGTTTCAACCCCACCCCTAGCCCCTCCCCATTTTTTCAAAATAGAGAGGGGAACCCCACTAAAAAAGGCTAAATTCAAGCTCCCCTCTCTATTCCCATCGGGAATGGGGAGGGGTTGGGGGTGGGGTTGAAGGGTGGGGTAGTTCGTCTAAACGAGGAATACGAAAATGATTCAGATGTGTCATTCGCAACAGAGCCCTCTAGCCTTGATACGCCTCAACCGGCAGACAAGCACAGACCAAATTCCGGTCGCCGTAGGCATTGTCCACACGCTTTACGCAAGGCCAGAACTTTCGGTCTTGAAGACTGGCCAACGGAAAGGCTGCTTCTTGGCGAGAGTAGGCATGGGTCCAGGTCTCTGCTGTTAGTTCTTTTGCGGTGTGCGGGGCGTTTTTGAGGACATTATCCTGCACATCGGCAGCACCCGACTCAATCGCCCGGATTTCTTGGCGGATTTGCAGCAACGCATCGCAGAATCGATCCAGCTCTGCTTTGTCTTCGCTCTCCGTTGGCTCAATCATGAGCGTGCCCACGACAGGAAAGGACATAGTCGGGGCGTGGAACCCATAGTCCATGAGTCGTTTGGCCACATCTTCCGCCTCAATTTTAGCCGTTTTCTTAAAGGGTTTTAGGTCAATAATGAGCTCGTGAGCCACCCTGCCCTGCCGGCCTTGGAACAACACGGCATAGTCTTTTTCAAGGCGGGATTTGATATAGTTGGCATTGAGAATCGCTATTTTAGTTGCATTGGTCACGCCTTGGATCCCGAGCATGCGAATGTAGAGGTAGGAAATAATCAAAATACTCGCACTGCCCCAGGCGGCCCCCGATACGGTGTCGGTGCTGTGGTGCCCAGAGACTGGATGACCAGGCAAAAAAGGCGCCAGGTGCTTGGCCACACAAATGGGGCCCATGCCAGGCCCGCCACCCCCGTGGGGAATGGCAAAGGTTTTATGGAGATTCAAATGGCAGACATCTGCGCCAATTTTCCCGGGGTGGGTGAGGCCCACTTGGGCGTTCATATTTGCGCCATCCATGTACACTTGGCCACCATGGTCATGAATAATTTGACAGATTTCTTGGATATTTTCTTCGAATACGCCGTGGGTTGAAGGATAGGTAATCATCAACGCACAGAGATCGGCCTTGTGTGCGTCGGCCTTTTCACGGAGCTCTTCGACATTGATGTTTCCGGACTCGTCACAGCCGACGACGACAATCGACATCCCAGCCAAAGCAGCCGTTGCAGGGTTTGTTCCATGTGCCGACGAGGGGATTAACACCACGGTGCGCTTCCCTTCACCGCGGCTTTCTTGGTAGCGACGAATGGCCAAAAGCCCGGCATATTCACCCTGGGCCCCAGAATTAGGTTGTAAGGAACAGGCCGCGAACCCCGTTAAGGTTGCGAGATCTTGGGCGAGCTCAGCGATTAAGGTCTGATAGCCCTTGGCTTGATCGAGGGGGACAAACGGGTGGATGCTTGACCATTCTGGCCAGCTTAAGGGGATCATCTCCGTCGTCGCATTGAGCTTCATGGTGCAAGATCCCAAGGGGATCATGGAGGTCGTCAGGGACAAATCTTTGTTTTCCAGAGACTTGATATAGCGCAGCATCTGGGATTCAGAATGGTGGGTATTAAAGACCGGATGGGTGCAAAATGTGGAGGTTCGTTTTAAGGGCGACTCTGAAAAGGGATTTTGGTGAGACTGGGCAGAGAACATGGGGGCAGATTGGCCCGTGGCCGCCGCCACTACAGCCAAAATCCGATCCACGGTCTCTGGGGTACTGGTCTCATCCAAGGCGATTTGCACGCTTGTTGCGTTTGGATACCAGAAGTTGATCTTTTGCTTGAGGGCTTCTTCTCGAATTTTTACTTGGGTTTGGGGATCCATCTGGAGGCAGAGGGTATCAAAAAACTGAGTGGATTGGACCGTCAGACCCATTTGCGTCAGGCCTTTGGCTAGGGTGGTTGCAAGCTGGTGAATTTGCGTTGCAATGCTGGTTAACCCTTGGGGACCATGGTAGACCCCATACATACTGGCCATGATGGCGAGCAAGGCCTGGGCCGTGCAGATATTGGAGGTCGCTTTCTCGCGGCGAATGTGTTGCTCACGCGTTTGGAGTGCCATGCGATAGGCGGGGTTGCCAGCCTGGTCCACCGAAAGCCCGATAATGCGGCCTGGCATACTACGTTTGAAGGCGTCTTTCACCGCCATAAATCCCGCATGAGGGCCACCGTATCCAAGCGGCACGCCCAAACGCTGGGCCGAACCGACGCAGACATCCGCGCCCCATTCCCCAGGAGGTTTCAATAGCGAAAGTGCCATCAGATCCGTCGTCACCGCAATCCCGACGCCTTGGGCCTTGAGACGGGCGACATCCGCTTTAACATCCAGGACCTTACCGGTCGCATCCGGGAATGAAAACAAGGCCCCAAAGACATGATTGGGGATCACATCTGGACAGCTGGGGACTTGCACCACGCTCAGCCCAAGAGGCTCCGCACGGGTCTGGATTACCGCTACCGTGGCTGGGAAAACCTCGCCGACAATCCAAAAGGTGGTGGATTTGGCATGCGATTCAGTTCGCGCACGATGCAAGAGGGTCATGGCCTCAGCAGCGGCAGTCGCCTCATCGAGCAAGGAGGCATTGGCGACATCCATCCCCGTTAGCTCGGATACGAGGGTTTGAAAATTAAAAAGTGCTTCCAGACGGCCTTGGGAAATCTCTGCTTGGTAGGGCGTATACTGGGTGTACCAGCCGGGATTTTCAAAAATGTTTCGCAAAATGACAGTCGGCGTATGCGTATTGGAATACCCCTGCCCAATTAAGGTTTCAAAGACTTGATTTTGGGCCCCCAATTGACGCAAATGGGTGATGGCTTCTGCCTCGGATAATGGGGCCTGGAGTTGTAGCGGGGTGGTTAGGCGAATCCCTTTGGGAATGGTTTGGTCGATGAGTTCTTCTAAAGATTTGGCCTTGATTTGGGCCAGCATTTGTTGTTGTTCAGTGGGACTTGGGCCTAAGTGTCGCGATTCAAAAGACATGGCGTTCTCCGTAGAAAATATAGTGAGGATATTGTACGGCAATGCGCCCTTAAAGGACAAATTCATACTGCTCTCTGGTTAGAGGCTGGCGATTAAGGCAAAAATTATAACGCGCATTTTTGATCTATAAATCAAATCCACCCCCACATCGCGACGTACTCTATTTCTTGGGATTTACCCTCGTTTTTTGATAAGATGGGTGGATTCCAAAAATATTTATTAGCACTCAAAATCGGGTGCGCTGTTTTACACAGACGAACGTATAAAAGCGGGGTGGAGGCGTACTATGGCTCAAATTGCCGTCATCGGTTTAGGCTGCCTATACCCTGATTCTCCCAATCCCAAATCTTTATGGGAAAATATTCTTGGGCGCCGTCGTCAATTTCGGGATATTCCCGATTGTCGTTTGCCCCTTTCTGATTATTTCAGTCCCGATATCCACGCTCCTGATAAAACCTATGGGAAAAAAGCAGCCTTGATTGACGGCTATGCTTTTGACTGGGCAGGAAAGAAGATTCCCAAATCAGCATATGAAAGTACCGATCTGGTGCACTGGTTGGCCTTAGATATTGCACTACAAGCTCTAGAGGATGCTGGCCTGAATCTCAGATCAATGCCCAAGGAAAAAACAGGGGTCATTGTAGGTAATACACTAACCGGTGAGTTTACTCGTGCAAACACCCTGCGTTTACGCTGGCCTTATGTTAAACGTGTTTTTCAAACGCTTGCTTACACCAAAGGGATGGATTCTCAAGCCATACATGAATGGGAATCTGAGATGGAAGTCCTTTACAAATCTGTGTTTGCACCTGTCACCGAAGACACCCTAGCAGGAGGACTATCCAACACAATTGCTGGAAGAATTTGTAATTTCTGCGATTTTCATGGGGGTGGGTATACCGTGGACGGAGCATGCTCGTCTTCGCTCTTGGCTCTTATTTCTGCAGCCACCGCACTAGAGTCAGGCGATATGGACCTGGTACTGGCTGGGGGAGTGGACATCAGTCTTGATACCTTTGAATTAGTAGGATTCGCAAAAACAGGCGCTTTAACAGCAGATGAAATGAAAGTTTATGACAAAAATGGTCATGGGTTTATACCCGGGGAAGGATGTGGGTTTGTTGCCTTAAAGCGCTTGGATGACGCAATCCGTGATAGCAACCCCATCTATGCAACTTTAAATGGATGGGGGATTTCATCCGACGGGAAAGGTGGCATAACTTCACCATCTAGCAAGGGCCAAGCCACAGCCTTAATCCGTGCCTATGAAAAAGCAGGCTACTCTCCTCATCTTCTCCATTTTATTGAAGGGCATGGGACAGGGACTACCGTGGGGGATCGCGTAGAGCTTACCGGCATATCGATGGCAATGGATCATTTTGGGCCAGTTTCAGGAGAGCCTTGTGGTGTTACCTCTTTTAAATCAATTATGGGGCATACTAAAGCCGCTGCTGGCATCGGCGCATTTATCAAAGCTGTTATCGCAGTCAATCAACGTATCATTCCCCCAACAGCGGGCATTACCGATCCACACCCTCTTTTTTCCGAAAACAAAGATAAAATTTACCCAGTTCAAAAAGGCAAAGTCTTTCCGCCTGAAACAAAATTATTCGCCGGTGTTTCTGCGATGGGTTTTGGCGGCATTAATAGCCACGTGACACTTTCTTCGTATGCAAACCCTGCTTTAAAATTTAGTATAAATCAAGACCCACATCTTATTGCCACAACGGAACCCACTAGCACGACATTTACCTTCGCTGCGCATTCAGACGCCGAACTTCACTCTTTAGTACGCTCTACAAGAGAGGCTATTACGGGAATAAGTGAAGCTGAGCTAATCGATTTTTCTGCTGACCATCATTCCCAAATCAATCTCGATTTACCTATTATTTGGACTTGCAACGCTATAACAGTAGATACCCTTATTAAAAATTTGGACCAAGCCATCCAAGCAGATTCTCTTATACCCCAAAATTCCGAGGAAATAACTCTTCCTAATTTTTCAAATCATATCATCCGACCTTTCATTCCAATAAAAAACAAGAAATTTATTACCAACCCATTAGAAAAATTACCAAAAATCCCTAACCGCAAAGAGATACAGACCGAAAAACAGGAGAAGAGCCCACCCCCCACTGCCCAAGAATCGCCCAATAGGGAGGTTAATTGCGACGCTATTGTTCTTAGAATCGCGGCAGAACTAACGGGATTCCCTCCAGAAAGCATCCAACTTCATCATCTTATGCTGGACGACCTTAATTTAGACTCGATTAAATCTGCAGAATTAGTAGCACAGGCGGCTAAAGAAACCCGGGTAATAGGAAAAATCGATGCCTCTGATTTTGCAGCCGCCTCATTGGCCGATGTTGCAAAAGCAATTCAAGCTGCACAAGATCAATCTGCCGTACAACTTACGCCATCCGAAAAAAACTGGGCTCGTGTTTTTGTGATGAAAGAGGTAGAAACACAGGTTCCTAATGGCATTAATTTTGACCTAGGAAGTACGGATATTTCTTTTGTTATTTCCAAATCAGAATCCCTAATGGAACAGCTAATTAGTCTCGAAAAAATAAAAACGCTATCACTTTCAGCCTATACTTCTCTCACGATTTTTCACAGTCAAGCGCCAATTCAATCTTGGCTTGCAAGCATTCATCACGAAAACCCCTCACTTAAAATCCGTTCTATTTCAATTTCGGAGCCCTTAACCGACACCGCAAGGGAATCTTACCTCCAATCTGAGCTTTCTCTCCCAAACCCTTTTATAGCGGTTCGCTACAAAGATCAAAAGCGCTTTATCAAGCGCCCCAAACTAATGCCATTACCTAACGAGCCCCTGGAAACCGATTCATTCAAGAACACCCTCATCTTAGTCACAGGGGGGGCAAAAGGAATCACGGCAGAATGTGCACTTGAATGGGCGAAAGCCTCAAGCGCTAGCTTAGCCCTATTGGGAAGAACGCCTGAAGATGATCCTCAAATTCAAGACACTCTAAAACGGTACAAAGCTGAGGGCCTACAATGCATGTATGTCGCTGCCAACATTACAGATTTACAAGCAGTTCAAAGCGCATGCGATCGTATCCAGGCATATTTTAAGCAGCCCATTTCAGGCATTATCCATGGCGCAGGCCTCAATATCCCCAGAAAATTTCAAGATCCAACTCAAGAAGAAATTCTTGCTGAAATTTCCCCCAAAATTTTAGGATTTCAGAATTTGTTGTTGGCCATACCCACAGAACAACTCAGTTTGGTCGTTGGAATCTCTTCCATTATTGGAACGACAGGGATGCCAGGTAACGCTTGGTACGCATTCTCAAACGAAGCTCTGGATCAAGAACTGGAGGCCCTGTCAAAGAAAAACCCCAACATCAAAATAAAATCACTGGCCTTTAGCGTCTGGGATGAAGTCGGGATGGGGGTACGGATGGGGAGCGTATCTCAGCTAAGTAAACTTGGTATTGGGGCTATCACAAAAGAGCAAGGCACGGCATTGTTTACCCAACTTTTATTCGCCCCCATGCTCCCTAGCAGTCACTATGTCATTACCTCTAGATTAGGCGGACTAGATACCTGGAATCCCATTTTACCTAAAAAACCTCTCCCCAATAGATTTTTGGAAACTATTATTTCTTTTGAGCCAGGCGTCGAAGTTATTTCTCAGGCTCACCTCACAATCGAAAAAGATATTTATCTAAAAGATCACAATTTCCAGGGCTCGCACTTATTTCCAACCGTTTTTGGCTTAGAGGCAATGGGACAAGCCGTCGCGTATACGCTGGGTTTACCCGCATTTACGCCACCACTTCAAATTCAAAACATTAAACTAGACAGACCCATTGTTGTAGATCCACACAAGGGCTGCACTATTCAAATTAAAACACTTGTTGAAGGAGATCGTATTCGCGTAACGATCTCTACAGACCAATCTCATTTCGTTATTCCTCATTTTGAATCTGAATTTGTTACATCACCCCAGAAATTTTCTTTCAAAAAAACAATCTTACAGACTCAAGCTGCACCTCCGTTAGACATTGACCCTAAGACCGAGCTCTATGGCAGCATTTTGTTTCAAGGACTGATGTTTCAGAAAATTCGATCTATTTATGCGTTAGATGATCGTCATGTCACCTTTTCAATTGATCCCAAATGCGACCAAACAGCTTATGCAGACATTTCTGATTCCAGCTTTATTTTAGGAAATCCCTTCGTCAGAGATGCAATGCTTCAGTCTTTACAATTACCTTTGATGAAAGAACTATTACTCCCCATTAAAATAGGGTCTATTACCATCTCCTCTTTCTCTCCAGGTACCGAGATAATCGCAGAGGGGCGTATTCATCAAAAACTATCCAATTCGTATCTAGGAAATGTTTCTATTCCTGGAGAAACGATGGTTGACTATGAAGGCCAGATTGTTCCTCAGCAAAATATGAGGCCTTCTCCTCAAGAATTCTTAAATCCCACATCCAGAGATAGGGCTCATTTAAGCCAGCTCACTAAGCTTGCTTCCGAAAATTTTCAGATTGAAACACCTTTGCTCTGTCTTGTTTTTTCACCAGAATTACAGGCATTATCGAAAGACGAGCGTCATTCTTGGCAAATCCCATACTTTAAAAGTCTTTTTCAAGATTCTGAGCTAGAAATTCAATGGACACAAAATGGGAAGCCAGTAGTTCACGCCTCAGAGGGAACGCCATTATTTATTTCTGGTTCTCATGACCGTCAAATAAGCTTGTTTTCTGGAGGAATTTCTCCTCAAGGATGTGACATTGAAATCATTACACAACGGACTACCCAGGCCTGGACCGAACTTCTTGGGTATTCCTCTCACAATGTGTTGTTAGCACTCATGCAGGCAGGGTTTCCACAAGATGACTCAGGAACGATCATTTGGTCCGTGCGTGAATGTCTTAAAAAAGCATTTGGCCATTCACTATTTTCACTCTCATTACATCAGTCACAAGAAGACTATGTATTGATTAAAGCTGAAAAAGAGGAGCTAACCATTTTTGTCGCAGCACTAGCCATAACACTGACTCGAGCGCCTAAACGGGTTATAGCCTATACCACTCAACCTACTCAAAAGCGTACAGAAAAAGCATCTATGGATGGATTTCAATACCAGTTTTATCCCACGTTTAAAGATATCAAAAGCAAATCTCAATTTGCAGATGCACATTCTTACATCCAATGGCTAGGAACCATTCGGGAAATTGCGCTTGCCCCCATTTCTCAGCCCTTGTTAGCCGATTTAAAAACTGGCAACTGGGGTATAGTAACGAATAATTCATGGGCGCATGTTTTACAGCCGGTTTCAACTCTCGACAAACTAGAAGCTCGACTGACTTCCCCCGAGACCTTAGGAAAGGATAGCTCAACCATCCGTCTTTGGTGCGAGTGGTATAACATGACTAACGAACTGGTAGCGGTTGCCCATATGGATACAACCTGGGTTAGGCAGTTGGGGGGAAGGGATATCTCTGCTGCCCCACTACCTGATTACCTAGAGAATTTTTTAACTCAGCTTAAATCTATGCGACCTACCCAGCTGGATATAAATGCACTTACCCCGACCGCTACCCTAGGATTGGAATTGATGAGCTTCAATAAAACAACACAGATGGAAGTTGCCGCGCAGCAGGTATTTAAGACCAGCATTTCTGTATCGAACACCGTTGGAAATCTATACTTTGGTCATTATTACACATGGCAATACGATGTTTGGAGTGAATGGGTCCATACCAAACTCGATCTACCTAGAAATGCATACTTTGAGCTCAAGTATGCAAAGGTTGACCATTTCCGTGAAGCACTCCCCTTCGACCATATTCGAGTGGATATCGGGTTTGAAACTATGCACGAGATGGGAATTATAGTTAAAACAAATTTCTTCCGAATGACGGGGTCCGGTTTTGAGAAATTAGCAATTGGTAGTCAAGTGTTTGAATGGAGAAACAATTCCGAGAATACAGGCATTCCTAAATTTATTCTGGATCAGTTACGCACAGCATGTAACAATAGAAACTCAGAATTAAAACCAAATCCTACGTAAGGTGAATTTATAAGAAAATGGTCGATATCACCCTTTTTTCAATCCTGCTCAACATACTGACTTGCGCCATCCTGACCGGGCTTCTTATTGCATCAGGCAACAAATACAAAGCCTACACATTATTTAATGGCACCCTCGTATTTTGGAGTCTCTGTTATGGAATGTGGCTAAGGAGCACTGATCCACATCAAGCGCTTTTCTTAATGCGCATGACCAGTTTTTTTGTCCCTTTCATCCCATTTTTTCTATATCAATTTTGTATCGAGTATTCAGGTCAAAAATTGGGGAAACCTATTAGATGGATCAATTTTTCAGCCGCGGTTATTCTGGGGTTTTTGCAGTTTACCCCCTTAATGATTAAGGGAAGCATTCCCTTTCTTGAATTCAAATACGGGCCAGATATTACACCTTGGTTTTATATCGTTTTCCTTTATTATGGCGTGAACATTCTAGTTGGACATTTTATACTTTATAAAAACTTACACTTCAGCAAAAATACCAAGTACATTTTCTCTGCGTTGGTTATCGGCTTTTTAGGGGGGACCTGTAATTTCTTTCCCTATTTTAAAATTCCTATTCCCCCCTACATGAATGTTTTAATTTCTGTTTATTCACCTATTGGTGCCTTTGCTATATTACGCCACAAGATATTAGATACAAATACTGTTATCAGTGGCGCTATTGCCAGATTTTTGACGCTCTCCATTCTAGTAATGGCCTTCTTTGGACTGACAGAGATTTACCATCTATTTATACCAAAAGCAGCAAATTGGTTATCACTGACAGCAACCGTTATTTTCATGGCTATTACCTACGAGATATACCCTTTAATCCGTAAAAAAATCCAAATCATTCCAGATAAAGTTCTAGTTCAAAAACACTATGTCTACGAAGACGTTGCTTGGATGCTCAGTTCATCTTTAGAAAAATGTGTTCACACACAAGAAGTCATGCGGATTTTGTTTGAAGTGGTTTCCGTAAACATGAAACTAGCCATCAAAAAAGCATACATCGCCAAAGACATCGAAACAGCTCCTGAATTAAGCAATATTTATTTAGCTTGGGATTTCAAAAATGAGGCTGCTGTCGAATCAGATGCCTTGAGCTCCGAAAACCCCATCGTGGCGTTTGTTAAAACCAATGGCCAAGTGGTCACCATGGATAGCTGCTCGCAGGAGCTCTACAACGCCTTTGTGATGCAGGATGCTGGGGCCTGCATTCCCTTTATGGTCCAAAACCAACTTGCTGGCCTCGTTTGGATTGCAAGACGGGGGGCCGAGCAATACACCTACGATGATACCCGAATGTTCGAGCTCATCGTCCCCCAAATGGGCATCTCACTAGACCGACTCCGTGCCTATAGCAAAGTCCTGGCGGGCATCGAGCGGGTCCAAAAATCCGCCTCGCTGTTGAGCATGCTCAACCAATACACCCATGACATCAAAGCGCCCTTGAATTCTGTGCGACTCATTATGGAGAGGGCGAAAGAGGCGACGGAGTCCTTTAGAAATAAGATCGAGGAGCAGCTGAAACGGGTCGAAGATTTGGTGTTGATCATGCTCAAGGTCGCCAACGGCAACCGGGAACGGGTCGAAGAGCCGGTGTCCCTTTTGGACGTCATCACCGCAACCTTCAGATTCTATAAAGTCAGTGGTGTCACCCTCAAAGGGAACGCAACCGATGGCGCTTTGACCTCTGTGCCCATGATTAGCGGGGATTCGAATGACCTGATCATCTTGTTTACCAACCTCATCAAAAACGCCTGTGAAGCCATGA
>JAHFCZ010000026.1 GCA_023249285.1 bacterium
ATCCCCTTATTCATGTCGACGTCCTACCTCCCCGACGATCCACTCTTCCAACACGCCATCGCCCAAAACTGGATCACAAAGTTCATCCCCAAGGGCTGCAAGGAAAAGGCGTTTTTGGCTGCCATTGCAGAGCGTTGAGGCGCGGCTTAGCTTAGGGGCTAGAAAGGCTTGTACATCTCCCTTTCTCGATCTGTCACGCTTTCGCTACGCACATGACCTCCCCCCAAAAAACTGGACACAAGAGAAAATTTAGCATCACTTTAGATGCAATTGCCCTGCCAAACCCCGGTCAATCGCTGGTCCCGATTGTAAAATTCAGTTAGAATGAGGGGCACTCTTGCAGGAAAGGTTATGACATGGCGACGACTGAAACGCACGGCTTTGTTTCCAATAAATTGATCTCCGACATTCTGGCTCACCTCCCCAAAGACCCGCATCTCAGGGCATTTAGCGAGCAATTTCTCTTTGCAATCCCCTCCCGTTCACTGTCTTATTTTTCCTCTGCCAAATGGGCAACCTTCCTTCAAGATCGATTCAACTTTTTCCAAAATAAAGTGACCCAAGACCTGCATCAAGGGGTCTTCGAACTCACCACCTCTCCAACCAATCCCACGCACAAAATCCTACAAGCCGTCTGCTTAGACGCCAATTACATCGTTATCACCCTGGAGGCCCTCTTTAAAGAATTTGGGTTCCCGATCACCAAGCTTTTTCACCCGATTGTGTCCGTGCATCTCGACCAGAATCAAATTGTGGATCTCAAGCGCAATACCAAGGATTCACTTTTGGTGTCCATGGTTTACATTGAGTTTGAAACGGCGGTCAGTGGCGATGTTTTAGCGGATTTTGAACATCGGGTGGCCTTGCATTTATCGTCGATTCAATTTTCCTTCCAACACCAAGCCCAAATTGTGAATCGCTTAATGGCCGTTAAGCAAATGATCTCGGCGCATTCCTTTTCGTTGTCTGAGCCGCAAACCGAATGGTCGAATTTATTGGATTGGTTGAAGGCCGCTAATTTCTCTTTTTATGGGTACGCCGCCTGTAATCCAGATGGCACTTGCGACGATCAATTGGGGATTCTATCGCCGCAATGTTTATCCCACTCGATCACTCCGCTGGATTCCATCCTCACCGATCACAACACCAAGCATGCCCACGATAAAGACCCCTTCCAATTTGACACAATCCCCCTCAAAAGCCCCGTTCAACGTTTTGAAAACCTGATGCGACTTAGCCTCAAGATTCCGGCGGGGAAAGGCTATGTAGAGCATATTTTCTTAGGGCTGCTTAAACGAAGCTCTTTGTTTGTCAAAAATATTGAAACACCGATCATCCACTTGAAAATGAAGCACATTTTTGAGGCCAAACAGATGATTCCCGGCAGCTATGACCATACGGAAGTCATCCGCATTTTTACTTCAATCCCAAAATTTGAGCTCTTCCGGCTCTCATCCGAAGATCTCCACAAGATGGTTGAGGAAATGCTCTCCATCACCAACCCCAACCAAGTCTACTGCTTCTCGACCACGCATGGGGTCAAATTACAGCTCTTGATTGTGATCCCCCATGCCCTGTTCAGCAAACCCAATATCAACCTGATTGCGGAGTATTTGCGCCAAAAGTTCTCCCATGAAATTTATGAAATCTTGGAAATCCGGGGGGATGAAAAATCTCGACTGCATGTTCATTTTGAGCTGGATGCGCCGGTCAATGTGGATTGTGCGACCCTTGAATCTGAAATTCGGGACTTGATTAAGCCTTGGGAAGAATCGTTAAAAGATGCCCTCCGCCAAGCCTATCCTGGGGCAGAAGGCGTGTCGCTCAGCGAAAAATACGCGCATGAATTCCCCAGCCACTATAAGGTGATTCGAGATGCGGAAGCTGCCTTAAAAGATATCGCTTATATTGAAAAAATTACGGATGCCAATCGCGTTGAATTGAGCCTGGTTCCCTTTGAATTTCCCAACTCTGCCCTTTCTGGAAAAGCCTCTATTTTGTCGATCTACAGTCGTACGAAAATTGACTTGATGACGGTCATGCCGATTTTGCAGAATTTGGGCTTCCACGTTTTTGATGAAATCACTACCAGTGTCGGCCCTCAAAAAGCCTCCTATGGGTATATTCACTCCTTCCGGGTTATCGACGAGGATGGCAATAAAATTAATGAATCTGAATTCTCCTCCCTTCTTGGGAGTATTTTGAAGGCCATTTTTGAAGAACGGACCCTGAACGATGCCTTGAATCGTTTGATTTTGAAAGCCAGCCTGGATTATCGCAAAATTCAAATGCTCCAAGCCTACCGGAATTACTTGCTCCAATTGGGAACGGGTCAGACGCGAGAAAAAATCACGTCGTCCTTGGTGAATTACCCCCAATGCGCAAAGCTTTTTGCGGATTATTTCCATGCCAAATTCTCACCTGAACCCGCCTTAACCTTCGAAGAACGCCAGGTCACGCTTGTAAAACTGGAAAAGAAATTCTCAGACTATTTGATTTCGGTCGATGAGGTGTCGGACGACTTGGTCTTGAAGGCCATTTTCAACCTTTTGCAAGCCTCTTTGCGAACCAACTACTACATCCCCAAGTCCAATGGCGAGACCTTCTTGTCGTTTAAATTGGATTCACACAAGGTCCAGGGCATGCCGTTGCCGGTGCCGTACCGGGAGATTTTTGTCTATGACGTCGGCGTGGAAGGCATTCACTTGCGATTCGGCGCGGTTGCCCGTGGCGGCCTGCGCTGGTCAGATCGTCCCGATGATTTCCGTACGGAAGTTTTGAGTCTGGGGAAGACCCAGCAAGTGAAAAACGTGGTGATCGTTCCGGTCGGATCTAAGGGTGGGTTTGTGCTCCGTCGTAAAATTACCTCCAAAGAAATGGCGGCGACAGAATCCGTCAAACAATATCGGCATTTTGTTGCGGCGTTGTTGGATATCACCGACAATATCGATCCTGCAGGAAAAGTGATTGCTCCAGGGCACGTGGTCTCCTATGACAGTGAGGATCCGTACTTGGTGGTCGCGGCTGACAAAGGGACCGCCAATTTCTCCGATATCGCCAATGAAATTTCAGATGATTTTCATTTCTGGCTCGGGGATGCCTTCGCTTCCGGCGGCTCTGTGGGATACAACCACAAAAAAGAAGCCATTACCGCACGCGGCGCCTGGGAATGCACCAAGCTCCACTTCAAAGAACTCGGCAAAGATATTATGGCCGAGTCGATTACCGTGGCCGGTATTGGGGACATGTCCGGTGACGTGTTTGGAAATGGGATGTTGTTGGGCAAGATGATCAAGCTCCAAGCCGCCTTCAACCACGCCCATATTTTCTTGGATCCCGACCCTACGCCTGACACTAGTTTTGCGGAACGTCAGCGTTTGTTTGATTTGCCACGCTCCACTTGGCAGGACTACAACGCCAGTTTAATCAGCGAAGGTGGCGGTATTTTTGAGCGGAAAGCCAAAGAAATCAAGCTCTCTGCCCCGGTCAAAAAGATGTTGGATGTTAAACAAGACACCATGACCGGCGAGCAACTCATCCGGACCATTTTGAGAATGCAAGTGGACTTGTTGTGGTTTGGCGGGATTGGGACGTATATCAAATCCAGTGACGAGATCCATTCCCAAGTGGGAGACCCTCCGAATGATGCGGTGCGGATCGATGCGACGGCATGTCGCGCCTTGGTTATTACGGAAGGGGCGAATCTTGGGGTCACCCAACGTGCTCGGATTGAGTTCAATCGGCGCAATGGACACCTCAACACGGATGCCATTGATAACTCCGCTGGGGTCAATATGTCCGACTATGAGGTCAATATTAAGATCCTCTTGAAACGGATGTTATCCGAAGGGCAACTGGCCACTATTGAAGAGCGAAACCAGCTACTGGAACAAGCAACCGATCAGGTCTCCGAGTTGGTATTGGCCAACAACCGTGGTCAGCACCGACTTATTTCGACGGATATTATTCGTTCTGAAACCCAATTCCAATTATTTTCAAATTTGCTTCAATCCTATGTCTCGGACGGGATTATTGATGCGGCCACGGAGAATCTACCTTCGGCCGCCGATTTGGAGCATTTGGCGCTGAGTCGTCAGCCCTTCTCTCGGCCGGTATTGGCGGTGATCCAGGCCTACGTCAAAATGCAGGTGTACCAAGCGTTAGTGGAAGATCCGCTCTTGGAAGATCCGTACCTATACCCCTTCTATCAGTCCTATTTCCCCAAAGTATTCTTGGATCGATTCGGAGACCAGATCCAAAAGCACCATCTCAAGCATCCCATCATGGCCACATTGTTGACCAACAAGATCGTGAACCAAGCAGGCACGACGTTTTACTTCCAATGCCAAAACATTACCAATAAATCGATCGGCGAAATCACGAAGGCCTATTTGTTTGTGGATGCCATTGTCGGAGCCTCTAATTTCAGAGCCCAGCTCTTCCAAGAAGCCCGCGCCCAGGAAAGCCTTTACCAGGCGCTGATCAAGCTGGAACAAGTGATCCAGAATTTGGTTATTGCACTCCTACAATTGCCCACGCCCCTTGAATTTAGCCAAATCGCAGACTATGCCAAAACCTTAGATTTCCTAAAGGATCATTTACAGCCACGGGATTTCAAGCAACGTCATGCACACTGGATGCAACAAGGGTTTAAGGAAGAAACCGCTAAGTTCTTGGCGTCCTTAGGGGGCTTGGATTTGGCAACAGATATCATCTTCTTGCACTACCAAGAAAAGATGGCCATTCCGAATGCCCTAGGGGTTGCCCAAGCGGTGGATCAGGTCTTCCATTTCGGATGGCTTAAAATCGAGCTCCAACGCTTGGATCTCACGCATCATGAAGAAATTGAGCTCCGTAATAGTGCACTTGCGATTTTGCAGCATAAAAAGACCATTGTGTTGAAAGGCATGCTCACTGCGGATTTAGGGGCCACGCTGGGTCGTAAAGATGCGAGCCAGCGTGACATGGTACGTATGGTGAAGCAGACCCTCGAATTTGGGTCACTGGACCATTATTTGAAACAGATCAATGATTTGGTCCACCACAATATCCCGAGCAATCTGATTAGTTTGTCGGTGGCCTTAAATCGCTTAGAGGTGTAGTAGAGCACCCCCACACATCTGTCATTCCCGCATACGTGGGAATCCAGTCTGTTGGATTAGGCAAGAACTGGATCCCCGTCTTCACGGGGATGACAGAAGAGCGGGATGACAATGTCTAGCGTACTTTTGATTTTGTGGTTGCGGCTGGGGTCGTTGCAGGCTGCTGGACTTTTTTCTTGTACAGCAAGGCAAAAGCAGGGGCTGCTACAAATAGGGATGAATAGGTCCCAATGCCGATCCCGACCAGGAGCACCAAGCTAAATTCTTTAATGGTTGCGCCCCCAAAGAGGTACAGGCAGCCGGTCATCACAGCGGTGGTGAGGACGGTGTAAAAGGTCCGACTCAACGTCTGAACCAAGGACATATTGACCAAGGTGGGTAATGGCACGTCCAGCTTGCCAAGGTTCTCACGAATACGGTCAAAAATCACCACGGTATCGTTCATTGAATACCCGATAATGGTGAGAATCGCTGCAATAAACTCCACACTAATTTCAATGTTGAATAGGGCCGCAAAGCTCACCATAAACAGGGCATCGTGGAGGGTTGCGATTAAGGTTGCAATCCCGAAGGCCAGCTCAAAACGCCAGGTAATGTAGAGCATCAGGGCCGAGGAGACGAGCAACACAATCCAGATCGAGCGCGCACGAAGCTCTGACCCGATGGTAGGCCCAATAAAATCGAGCTCGAGGATGTCAAAGTTCCCGATTTTAGTCTGGATCGCATTTTTAATCCGGTCGTTTTTATTCGCGTCCATCGTGGCTGTTTTCACAATCAAGTCGCCATTTTGCGCGACTTGGATGTTACTGTTCTGGAGCCCAAACCCGGTTAAGGCATTGCGGACACGTTGGGTAAAGTTTGCACCCATTTCTTTCCGTTCGACATCAGAATGGGCTTGTTTCAGATTGGTATTGAGCTCTTCGAAGCGCAGGATCATGGTGCTGCCCCCTGAAAAATCGATCCCATAATTGAGGGCATTTTCGGAATTGAACACCCGAATCCCCATCATGACAAACCCGATCCCGATCATGAAGGCCGAAAGGCTGAACCACAGATTTTTTTTCTCAACAAATTTGATTAATTTCTCGCTCATAAGTTTACCTTTTTCCCAATCTGAAAAGTTTGGTTTCTGGGCTGGAAATCCGTGTTTTAAGCCAATCCAGAAGCAATCGGGTTACAATCGCTGCACTGAACAGGCTGACTAGGACCCCAATGGAGAGGGTTAAGGCAAAGCCCCGTACGGTTCCCGTTCCGAGCCAGAAGAGAACAGCTGCGGCCATTAACGTCGTTAAGTTCGCATCGAGCACCGTCACAAACGCTCTCGAAAAGCCCGTGACCAGGGCATCGTTCACCGCTTTTCCACCTCGGAGCTCCTCTTTGATTCGCTCAAAGATAATAATATTCGCATCGAGGGCCACCCCAATCGAGAGAATAAACCCGGCAATCCCCGTGAGCGTCAGTGTTGCATGAAATAACTTCAAGCTTGAAATACAGAGGGCCATGTACAGGATCAAGGCCACACAAGCCACGACCCCACCCCAGCCGTAGTATGCGATCATAAACAGCGAGACCAACAGACAGCCAATCAAGCCGGCCATCTTGGACTTCTCAATGGAATCGCGACCCAAAGTGGGGCCCACGATGGTTTTAGACACAATTTTAACAGGAACCGGCAGAGACCCTGCTTTAAGCTGGATGACCAAATCCCGCATTTCTTGGACAGTAAATCGGCCGGTAATCTGGGCTTTTCCCCCGGCAATTGGTTCATTCACATTGGGGGCAGAAATCAGTTTGCCGTCCAGAACAATGGCCAAAGGTTTGCCGACCAAGGTTGCCGTGGCATCGCGGAATTTAATTGCACCTGTATCCGTAAACTCAATCGCTACGGCGGGCTTGCCGTATTGATCGGTTGCTGGGGTTGCTAATTTGAGGTCGGCACCGGTTAACAGGGTTTTCTTCAAGAAAATCGGGCGTTTGTGGTTGACCTTGCCTTGGCTATCTTTTTCTTCGAAATACGCAATTCGGGCCTCTTCTCCGGCTAAAAGCGCGACATTTTCAGTGGACAAAGCCTCTTGGGGTGCCCATTCGGCACCAATAAACTCCAAAAGTGCAGTGTCGCCAATGATGGCGATTGCATGCTCCGGATTTTTGATCCCAGGTAACTCGACGATAATCTGGCGGGTGCCTTTGCGGCGAATGATGGGTTCACTGACCCCTAGCCCATCGATCCGGTTTCGGATAACGGCCAAGGTCCCTTCCACAGCGTCATTATCGACCTTGGTTTGAGGGCTGTCTTGCGCCTCTAAAATGAGGCGGGTTCCGCCTTGAAGGTCTAAGCCCAAATTGAGAGGATATTTCCAGCCTACCCACGCCGCTGCGAGGATCACAACCGCAACAATACCCCACTTCCAACGCTGATTGGCCACAGAGTTTGACATGATTTATTCCTTTTCTTTGGTCTTCATGTGTGGGAAAAAGAGGACATCGCGAATGGTGGTGGAATCCGTTAAGAGCATCACCACGCGGTCGATCCCAATCCCTAAGCCACCGGTGGGAGGCATCCCATACGTAAGCGCATTTACAAAATCTTCGTCCATTTCATGGGCATCTTCAAACCCGGCAGCTTTGGCCTTCATTTGGTCTTCAAATCGGGCATGCTGGTCGATCGGGTCATTGAGCTCGGAAAAGGCATTGGCAATTTCCATCCCCGAAATAATGAGCTCGAATCGCTCGACCAAATTGGGGTTCCCTCGCTTGCGTTTGGCCAGCGGAGAGGTTTCCCAAGGGTAGTCGATAATGAAAATGGGCTGGATCAGTTGGTCTTCCACTTCTTTGTCATAGATGAATTGGACCAGCTGTCCCCGCAACGGTTTTTGGGAGATATCTAGGCCCAAACTGGCGGCCTTTTGGCGGAGGATTTCTTCGTCGGCATCCATGTCCACTTTGGCATACTCTAATAACGCTTGTTTAAGGGTCAGACGTTTGAAGGGAGGCTTGAAATCAATGTCGCGGCCTTGGTAGCTCAGGACATAAGAACCGGTGGCATCCTTGACGAGGGTCGAGAGTAAGGTCTCTGTTAACGCCATCACGTCGTTATAGTCCGCGTAGGCTTGATATAGCTCTAGCAAGGTATATTCGGGGTTGTGCTTAAAAGAAACGCCTTCATTGCGAAATACGCGGCCAATCTCGAAGATCTTCTCAAATCCACCCACAATCAGTCGTTTGAGATGGAGCTCCAAGGCAATACGCAGATAAAGGGATTGGCTCAAGTCGTTGTGAAACGTGGTAAAAGGCCGTGCCGCTGCGCCCCCATAAATACTGTGAAGGACTGGCGTTTCGACTTCCATAAACCCTTGATTGTCTAAAAACTGACGAATGTTGCGGATAATTTTGGAACGGGTTTGAAAGACCTTTCGCACGTCCTCGTTCACGATCAGGTCCACGTAACGCTCCCGGTATCGGAGCTCTTTATCCTGGAGACCGTGGTATTTTTCAGGGAGAGGATGGAGGGCTTTTGTCAGGAGCTGGTAGCTGGCTACACGAATGCTAAGCTCGCCTTTTTTAGAGCGAAATACGAGGCCAGTGACCCCAATAATATCCCCCATATCGAGATGGAGAAGCTGGTTATAGTTGTCTTCGCCGAGCGTGTCTAAATTTGCGTAATATTGGATGGATCCAGACTCATCCATGACATTGCCAAAAGTGGCTTTTCCGTGCCCGCGCTTGGCCATCAGTCGACCGGCAATCGTGACCGGCTCGGGGCTGGTCATTTCCCCTTCAAGATGGGCAAATTTCTCGCAGATCGGGCCGATGGGGTGAGTACGGTTGAAGGTATGGACAAAGGGCTCGACCCCTTTTTCTCTTAATCCTTGAAGCTTTTCGTACCGGACTTCTTGTTCGGGAGACGAAAACTTAAGCATTGGACTTGGTGTCTAACGCCTTCAATGCTTCTTCAATGGTGGCGTAGAGTCTGATCTTGGAGGACATTTTGGTGATGTCGAGTACACGCTTAACGTCTTTGGTGGCATTGATGAGGACTAAGTTGCCGTTATTTCGAGAGGCCTTTTTATGCCCTTCAAATAACGCCCACAAGCCTGAGGAATCCATGTAGCCTACATTTTGCATATCCAAAACGACGTCGATGTTGGATTCGTCAAAAATATTATTCATAAAATCCACGAATACGGCTTGGTTTTCGATATCCAATTCCACTGCCCCGGAGACTTCCTCGCTATTTAATAAAGCTCCCAATTGTACTTTAAATCGTGAGGGTCCGATTTCTTTTTTGAGTATTTGCATCTGGTATTATTTCCCTTTCTTGTCCTTGTTTTTCAAGTATTTTGTCATCCAAAGTTCAGTGCCAACTTTATCGCTCCGTCGATACTCAACCTGGTCCATGACGGAGTACATCAGAAATACCCCGAACCCAGAGCCTTCCAATTGGTCCAAATTCTTACTGGCCAAAATGGTGTGCTGGTCTGTGCCTGGGGCAAAATCTTTAATCATTATCTCTAATCTATCGTGAAATACGCAAAAATGAAATACTATTTCTCCGGTAGGCACACCGCCGTAGGTATGTTCGATCACATTGGCATGCGCTTCGTTGATTGCCAATTTGATGCTGAACACATTATCTGCATCGAACCCCATGTGTTTTGCGATTTTCTCCGCATGATCCCGAATGGTGCGGATATGGGTCTTTTCGCTGTTGAATTTATATTTTTCGATTTTGACGGGATGCGCATCTTTTTCGGTGAGCTCAGCCTTGAGCAAGACCATCGTAATGTCGTCGTGGGCCGGGGCCCCGGCTGTAAATCGATTAGTGTGAATGAACAATTGGTTGATAAGCTCCTGGGCACTCAGATCCTGATGTTTTTTGAGCCATTTGATCATGTGCTCATGGCCGAGCTCTTGCCCGTCCACACTTCGGGATTCCACCAGCCCATCGGTGTACATGAAGACAATGTCCCCATCTTTGAGCTTCAGCTCCTTTTCGGTGTAAGTAGACTCCGAAAGACTTCCCAGGGGCAGGCCTTCTGTATCGAGTAAGGACACCTTGTCTTGGCTCAGAAAAATGGCGGGCTCGTGTCCCGCATTGCAATAGGTGAAGGTGCGATTTTTGTTGTCATAGATCCCGTAGAAAAGGGGCACAAATTTTTCCATTACCGGTTCTTTGAGCAGAATTTCGTTCATCTTGGTTACTGCCTCTTTGGGAGAGGTTGTATTTTGAAGATGGGTGCACGCAATGCTTTTGAGCATGGCCATAAACAAACCTGCGGAGACCCCTTTGCCTACTATATCCGCGATAATGATCCCGATGTTGCCGTTTTCAAGCGCGATAAAGTCGTAATAATCACCGCCGATATCTTTCGTGGGAATGGAAATAGCCCCCAGCTTGGCTTGGTTGAGCGCAGGCACTACCCGAGGAAGGAGCTTCCCTTGGATTTCATTTGCCACACGTAGCTCTTCGTCCTGACGTTGTTTGAGCAAGGCCTCCTGATACAAAATGGCGTTGTAAATCGCCGTCCCGATCAGCGAGGCGATGGCATCAAAGGTCATGATATCTTCTTGGGTAAGTTTGAGCTTGGTATTTCCATATTTTTGGGCAATATTAATGACGGCTAAAAGGTCATTTTTGATCACCACAGGCAAGCAAATATAATAGTCGAGCAAGACCCGCGGATTGGGCTGTACGGCAGTATTTTGGGTGTAATTGTCGACGTAGACAATATCATGGGTTTTGATCACATGATCGGCGATGCATTCGCCATTTTGGAAGCGATAATACTTGAGAATTTTGCCGGGGAAATTGGAATGCACCCTGGTGACAAATTGTTCGTCTTTTTTGATCATAATTGAGCCCATATCGGTGTTCGCGATGTAGAGAATATAATCCATGATCACCGGGAGAAGATTGTCGAGCTCCGCCACGGATCGAATAATCCGGTTGGCTTGGGAGACGACTTCGAGACGTTGGGCCTTGATCCGATTGCTTTTTTGAATCTCTGTGAAATCCCGAATGACCAGAATTGTGCCCAGATGATGGCGATTTTGGTCGCCGACCGGGCCAATGTTGACCAACAGGGCCTTATCCCCAGACTGAATCTCCAAGTTGGAGGCGGGAATGGCATCTTTCAAACAGGCCTTGTAGTGGTGGTAGAGTCCCAATTCGATGAGGCGCGTTTCCAATTGTTCGATATTGGGGGCTGGCTCATGCGGGAGATCTAAGAGGATTTTGGACATGTCATTCATCATTTCAATTTGCTGCTTGGCATCAATGACGATGACCCCTTCTGGCATACTTGAAACCAGAGACTCGAGCTTGGATCTTTGCACAATTTTTTGCCGGTGTAAGGCCCCAAAATGGAGGGCCAATTGCTGTGCAACCGTTTGCAAAAAGTGAAGATGATCCGGATCCTCATCTTTGAGGCTGACGCTCAAAACCCCTATGCATTCCCCTTCAAACTCGAGCACCCTATGCGTGGAATGCGTGGGCTTGGGCGCCACGGTCACGAACCCTTCTACCGGTGTGTTGCTTTCCATGCCGATTTTGAGTTTTTCCATCTCAATGGGCACCCCTTTATGCCCCTGATAGACTTTAAAGGCCTGACTTTGCAACTGATGTAAGGCCTCTTCCTCAATTTTGACGTTGGCAATGGTCATCATTTCTGGCGGATCAGTGATCGTTAAAATCAAACTCACCACCTCTAACATTTGGACTTTTTGAAGTGCTGCCACCACCTTGGAGATAACCCGGGCATCTCCGGTGGATTGGGCAAGAATCGTTGTGATCTCACATAATGCGGTGAGCTCCAGCACGCGTTTGCGGAGCCCCTCTTTGTCTTCATAGCGTTGACTCTGGATAATTTGCTTATCCGAGGCCCATTGCTCAATTTTTTGGTGCATGACCAAATTGGTGGTCGCCAGGGCCGCGGCCTTCACATACTCGGTCGCTTGGGTGATGCGTTGTGAAAACTCAGGCAGGGTTGAGACTGGCACGTGTTGGTGCCACATGTGCACCATGATCATCCCAATCACTTGCTTGGATTCCTCCACAATCGGCAAAATCAGCATATCTTCACAGGCAAAATTGTGGATTTTTTGATCGGTGAGAAACTTGGTTTGATCCACAAACGGGAGTGAAGCACGGTTTTCGAGATACAAATAGGGGGAGTCGGGACTCTGGGTCACCAAGGTCGCCAGCGTTTCGAGTACAGCCTCTTTTTCAGCCTTTGGAAAACGCCAAATTTCTTTTTCGGGGTAAGTCATTTCGGGTTCAGAAGAACCGGGATAGAAAAAGGTGATGTCAATATGGGCTTTAGGGAAAAATAAGGAGAGTCCTTCGTGGAGGATTTCCACGATTTCATCCTTGGATAGGACTTTCTCTGAGAGCTTTCGAGACAATTGCTCTGGGCTTTGAAGGCCCTTAATCGTGCTCAATCGTTACTTACCCTTTTTGGTCGTCATCATGATTTTATCGATAATGCCCAAAACCTCTTCGACATCGAACGGCTTGTAAATCACGCCATACGCCCCAAGGTCGAAGGCTTGTTTGAGGGTGTCATTGACCATATAGCCCGTCATCATAATGACCAAAAGCTCAGGCCGGCATTTAATAATTTCTTTAAATACTTCCAAGCCAGACATATCGGGCATTTTAAGGTCGAGAAAGACGAGATCTACGGACACTTCTGAACGGATAATGTCCAGACATGTCTTCCCTGAAGTAGCCGCTAGGGTTTTGTACCCTGCTTGCTGAAGGATGAAGTCAAAAATCGCGCCAATGGCTTGGTCATCGTCTACAACAAGTATTGTTTTTTTCATCGTATTTCCAGGCACCCCAAAGGCCCCAGGTAGAGTTTCCCTAAAGGGCGATTAAATCATTGGGCCGGAGATTCTGTCAATCTCCAGCGGATGACTTGGGCACTATGGGGCCCATTTCCTCCGGCATCCACTTTAATCTCCGTCACAGGGTAAATTAATCCTTGACTTTCATAGTGATGAGGGTATAATTTCTCATGTGCACTTAGGCGCTAGCTTAAAAGAAGTGTAATAAAAAAGCTCTCGAAGATCCCCCCTGACTCGAGAGCTTTTTTTTTGCAATTTATTGGATATGGGGGGTTATAAAAAATAAAATATCAGACTTGGCTAGCTCTTTAGACTGATGCGCAAAAAAGCCACCGACCCCCGGCAAGTCTTTCAGGATCGGCACACCCCCATCAATCGTCTTCAATCGCTCTTCGTAAAGCCCTGCAATCACAAGCGTCTCGCCCGGTTTTAAATAAACTTTGGTATTGGTTTTACGTTGTGACACCACTGGAAATGGCTCCCCAGCCAATATCTTCCAATCTTTGATCCCGGAAATCTCTGTGTTCACCTCTGCCAAAATTTGATTGGCCGACACCACCTTGGGCAACACGTCCACCACAATCCCGGAATCCACTTGATGGAGCTCTTGCACCGTATAGGTTTCATGCACAATTTGGGTGATATAGGGCTCTTGCTCGCCCACCGAAATAGAAGCCTTGTTACCATCTAGGGTCAAAATGGTGGGTTTGGCCAGGATTTTAACCTCGGAATTATCCAACAGCTCTGAAAGTAGGGCATCAGTTTCCAGGGTCGGGAGTACCTGACCGGTTCTGGCCTCATAATGCAAGGATACCCCGCTTAATATTTTTGAAAAGAGGGCCTTGTGTTGCGCTAGATATCCGGTACTGACCTCGATGACTTTCACCTCAATGCGGATTTGGGACATCGGTCGATCCAGGATCGGCATCAGCTTTTTGAGCGTCACCTTTACCATCGGGTCCGCCACCACCATCAGCGTCCGGGTCCTGAGGTCCGGGACCACAGGCAGCGTGGGATACAGCGCATGTACGGCCTCTGCAACGGCCTTTGGATCCGCAAAATGCAGGGGATACACTGTCATCTGCCCCACCGCATTGCCCATCGTGTTTTGCCCCACCCCAGTTTTGAGGGTTTGGATGAGCTGGGCATCGTATTTGTTGGGATATTGGAGGATGGGTTGTGCCTGGAGGGCTACGCTCAATGCCAACACCATCGCATATACTAAACTTCGCCTAGAACCAAAGCGCATATTGAACTCCTTTATCCGTCGTGAACAGTTGAATTTTTTGTAGCCTTTTGGGGGGAGATTGGCGTCTAGACTGTAACTGCGTCACCCCTTCAGAGACGGTGGCGGCTTCCCAAAGTCCGGTCAGACTCGGCGGCGTTTGGGGTGACACCGGCTCTCCAGCCACCACCCTCACCCAATCGTAGGTCACGTCTTCGTTTTGACTGTGTCCCAGAGACTGCAATGTCCAGTTCCACGTCGGACAACATGCGGTCAGTGCATTGAGCCATTCTGGGATTTCTGCTTGATCCTCAGCGCGCACAAACCCCTCAATACGCCCAGATTTCGCCAACAATTCAATCCGATCAAAGACCAATGGCCCTCTCATGACGGCAGCCAACAGTGGCCACAACGGATCTGGGGTCGTCTCTTTTTGAGAAATCAGGGGGTGAGCTTTGTCTTCACGGGGGGCATCCTTGGGCCAGTTCACCCAGATGGCCACCCCGGCCACCATTCCCAAAAGAACGAGCAACCCCCAGGTTCGCGGCGCTACCTGTTGCCAGGGCTTGGACTCCCCTTTGAACGTCCAGCCCTCTTGAACCAACCAGCGTCTAAATAAAATGAGGTGCGCTTGGATGACAACTGCTTTGGCTTCCGGCATAATGGTCAGGGCGATGGGGAGATTGGGATGCAGGCTTTGCAAAACCTTTTGTTTCCACTCTTTATCTGACAACACCTGATATAACGTCGATCTTAATTCAATTTCGTTTATTTTAATGGATTTAGGATTTATCTCTACCTTATTCATGCTAACTCATAATTACGTTAAATATATACAAAAATAACACAATGATATCATTTTCTCAAGGCGTCTCTCGTCCCACCTCAAACTGTACTTTCCGGTGCTTGGGATGTCCCTTGGGCCAGCGAGACTTTCAGCCCGACCCCCCGCTGGATCCTTTGTTTAGCCCCCACAAAAAGGTGATGCACATTGTGGGCGGGGATCCGCTCTGCGCCACCACACTTATCGAGACACTCCGCTACTACCACCAAAAAGGCAGCCAACTGGTCTTGTGGACCCACGGTCAATTTGAGGTTACACGCTGGGCTGAAATCTTACCCTTTCGCCCCAAAGTTATGCTCTACCTCCCCTCTCCCGATGAGGCCCAATTCAATTTAATCTCCGGGGTCTCCGGCTGGTCCGGCTTTCATCAAATTGCCGCCTATTTGCAGACCAAACATGTGGAGATTGCCTTTAATTTCCCCGTAAGACCCGGACAGCTGGCGTTTATACCCGATGCCCATGAGCTTGCCCAGGCCTACCACGCTCGACTGCTGATGCATTATCACCCTCAAGATTTTGGGCCAGAAGGTAAAGCGTATTTGCAACGCTATCTCAATTTTTCGGATGTTTGGGTGTTTGAGAGCCCCGCCCCACCCCCATTGTTCTGTCCCGCCTTCGCGTATGAGGGTGTGCTCAACCCTTGGCAGGTCGCCAAGAACTTCATTTGGGATTACGTCGGAAGCAAAGGGAAACTGTGGACTTTTGGGGGATAATTGATTAGATTGGGACCGATATGAATTCTCCACTCACTTTTCAGGATATTATTTTCAAGCTTCAGACCTATTGGAGTGCCCAGGGATGTGCAATTTTGCAGCCCTATGACACCGAAAAGGGAGCCGGGACCTTTAGCCCCCATACGTTTTTACGGGCACTGGGTCCTCAACCCTGGTCCGTCGCCTACGTGGAGCCGTCTCGACGCCCCACCGATGGCCGCTACGCCGAAAACCCCAATCGGTTTAGCCATTATTTTCAATTCCAAGTTCTCTTGAAACCGTCTCCACTTAACATTCAAGACCTGTATGTCGGCAGCCTCGAAGTTTTGGGCATTTCTCGGCATGAGCATGACATTCGGTTTGTGGAAGACAACTGGGAATCGCCTACCCTGGGCGCCTGGGGCGTGGGCTGGGAAGTCTGGCTGGATGGGATGGAGGTCACGCAGTTCACTTATTTTCAGCAATGTGGCGGCTATGATGTAAACCCTATTTCTGTCGAAATCACGTACGGACTCGAGCGGCTGGCCCTGTATATCCAGAAAAAAGAACGATTTGTGGACATTATTTGGCAGCAACATGAGCGCCAAACCCTGACCTATGGGGATATTTACACCCCAACAGAAATCGACAATTGCCATTATAATTTTACCCATGCGAGCATCCCAAGCCTGCTGTCTTTGTTTGAAATCCACGAAAAAGAATGCCAACACCTTTTGGAAACCAAACTCGTGTTTCCGGCCTATG
>JAHFCZ010000118.1 GCA_023249285.1 bacterium
GATTTGGGGGGTCTTGCTTCCCGAAAGATGTCCGTTCGTTGATCCATTCTGCCGCTGAACGGGGCTATGTGCTGAATATTTTGCAGGCGGTCGATACCGTGAATACGGCGCAAATTCAGTGGGCATTTGAAAAACTCTCCAGGCTAATGGGGGGGGTTGAGGGAAAAACTATCGGTCTTTTAGGCCTTGCGTTTAAGCCGGATACGGATGACATTCGGGAATCACCCGCCTTCCCCTTGGTGGAAAAGCTCTTATCTGAAGGGGCGAGCGTCCAGGTCTTTGACCCGGAGGCGATGGATAATGCCCGTCACCTCCTCCAAGATCGGGTGGTCTGGGCCAAGAATGAGTACGATGTTGCGCAAGGGACCGAGGCCTTGGTGGTCCTGACGGATTGGAATGAATTTAAGCAACTGGATTTCAAGCGGATTTTAGGCGTGATGGCTGCATCCCCCTTGGTGTTTGATACCCGAAACATTTACGACCCCACTAAACTCAAAACACTCGGCTTTCGCTACGCGGGTATTGGAAGGAATTGACGATGAAAAAAGCACTTATTACCGGGATTACGGGCCAAGACGGGTCCTATTTGACAGAGCTCCTCCTCGCGAAGGGCTACGAGGTCCATGGCATCATTCGGCGTTCCTCCTCGTTTAACACCCAACGGATTGACCACATTTACCATGACCCGCACTTCAAAGGCCGGCCGATGCACCTCCATTATGGGGACTTGGCGGATGGCAGTGGCTTGAACCGTGTCTTGGAAAAAGTTCAGCCCGATGAAATCTATAATTTGGGGGCCCAGAGCCATGTTCGGGTCAGCTTTGATATCCCCGAGTATACGGGTGATGTGGTGGGGCTCGGGACCCTGCGATTGCTGGATGCCATCCGCGAAACCCAGATCAAAACCCGGTTTTACCAGGCCTCGTCTTCCGAGCTTTACGGCTTGGTCCAAGAAGTCCCCCAAAAAGAAACCACCCCTTTTTATCCGCGTAGCCCCTATGCCGTGGCCAAGCTGTACGCCTATTGGGCCACCGTCAATTACCGGGAAAGCTATAACCTTTTTGCCTGTAATGGGATTTTATTTAACCATGAATCGCCCCGACGCGGCCGCACGTTTGTGACCAAAAAAATCGTAGAAGGCTTGGTGAAAATCAAATTGGGACTGATGGATACCCTGTACTTGGGGAATCTGGATGCCCAACGCGACTGGGGCTTTGCGGGGGATTACGTCGAGGCCATGTGGCTGATGTTGCAGCACCCTACGCCTGAGGACTTTGTGATTGCCACCGGCGAGACCCATTCTGTACGCAAATTTCTGGAAATGACGATGAAGACCCTCGGCATTTCCGCTAAATCCAACGGCAAAGAGGGGGTTGAAGAAGTCTATTGCGACACCCAAACCGGGAAGACGATTGTCGCCATCGATCCGGTATATTTCCGCCCCACTGAAGTCGATCTCTTGATCGGCGATGCCACCAAAGCCAACACCCTTTTGGGCTGGACCCCCAAAGTGGATCTGCAAGGCCTCATCGATATGATGGTGGACTCCGATCTCAAAGCCTATGCATCCTAACGGCAAAATCTATGTGGCCGGCCATCGGGGCATGGTCGGGTCGGCCATCCTACGTCGGCTCGAGACTCTGGGCTACAGCAATCTGGTATTTCGCAGCCATGCCGAGCTAGATTTAACGAATCAAGATCAGGTGTCCCGGTTTTTTGAACAAGAAAAGCCAGATTACGTTTTCCTCGCGGCCGCAAAAGTGGGCGGAATTCATGCAAACAACACTTTTCGCGCTGATTTTATTTACCAAAATTTGATGTTAGAGGCCAACATCATCCATCAGGCCTATTTGAATGGCGTCAAAAAGCTTCTTTTTTTGGGAAGCTCCTGTATTTACCCCAAAGAATGCCCCCAACCAATCCAGGAATCCGCCCTCCTGACCGGACTTCTGGAGCCGACCAACGAGCCGTATGCCATTGCCAAGATCGCGGGGATTAAGCTCTGCGAGTCCTACAATCGTCAGCATGGCACGCGGTTTATTTCTGCCATGCCCACCAATCTTTACGGCCCCAACGACAACTATGACCTGAATAACTCCCATGTTTTACCGGCCTTGATCCGGAAATTCCATGAGGCCAAACTGAACCAAGCTCCCAGCGTGGAAATTTGGGGAACCGGTCGACCTCGACGCGAGTTTTTGTATGTGGAAGATTTGGCCGAGGCCTTGGTGTTTCTCATGCAGCACTACGACGGGGATGAAATTGTGAATGTCGGGACCGGCACGGATCTGACCATTTCAGAACTCGCAGCGCTCGTGAAAGAGATTGTCGGCTTTACAGGGGCGCTGACTTTCAATACGGATAAGCCGGATGGCACGATGGTGAAGCGCTTGGATGTGAGCAAGCTTGCGCATTTGGGATGGCAAGCCCACACGTCCCTTCGGGACGGGATCGCCAAAGCCTATGCTGATTATCAGCAACGTGTAACATAGGTGATGACATTGCGATACCCCCCTCTCTATTCCCAACGGGAATGGGGAGGGGCCGGGGGTGGGGTCGGCACAAAGAAGAGGAATTTAGAGTCGCACCCTCACCGCATTATAATGCGCATCAAAGCCTTCGGCGGAGGTGAGGGCGTGGAGGTGAGGTTCCGCGGCTAGGAGTGCCCCCGGGGTGTAGTGCAAGTAGGCCGAATATTTCATAAAATCCATGACCCCCAAGGGCGAGGCAAATCGGGCAGCGCCTGCGGTCGGCAACACGTGGTTGGGTCCGGCAATGTAATCCCCGAGGGCGACGGGTGTGTGCGGCCCCAAGAAAATGGATCCGGCATGCCGGATTTTAGGCAACCAGGAGTCGGCATCGTCACGCAGGATCACCACGTGCTCGCTGGCCAAGGCGTTGAGGGTGTCTTGGGTATGGGCCTCGGATTGGGTGCATAAAAAGTGGGCATTTTGGATGGATTTTTCCAAGATTTCTTGGCGACTGCAGGTCGGAAACTGGGTTTGTAGCGCCGCTTGCACCGCCTTGAGCACCGCTTCTTTGGTACTCAACACTACCGCGGACGCCTCGGGATCATGCTCCAATTGGGCCAACATCTCCGCCGCCGCATAGGACGTGAATTGGAGGTCGTCGACCACCACCAAGACCTCAGAAGGCCCCGCCGGCTTATCAATATCCACCTGGCCATACACCGCTTGCTTGGCCAAGGTCACATACACATTCCCCGGCCCCACAATTTTATCGACTTTGGGAACGGACTCGGTGCCATATGCCAAGGCAAAAATCGCTTGGGCTCCGCCGGATTTGATGATGGTGTGAACGTCACAGAGTGCCGCGGCCACCAACAACTCCGGGGCGATACTGCCATCTGCACGAGGCGGCGTCGTCATCACCCGATGGGGCACGCCGGCAATGGCTGCCGGGATCGCGTTCATAAGCACCGTGGACGGATAATTCGCACGGCCACCTGGCACGTAGAGCCCCGCCGCATTCAAGGGCCCATATTGCACCCCTGCATAGGTCCCGTTTTTCTGGGTTTGACGCCAATTTTTGGGGCGTTGTTGGCGGTGATAGCGGGTGATATTTTTTTGGGCGACTTTCAAGGCTTTCAATACTTTAGGATCGATTTGTGTAAAGGCCGCTTCGATTTCTTGAGGGGTCACCCTCAGGTTTTTCAGTTCGGCTTTGTCAAATTGACGGGCATAGTGACGTAGGGCTGCATCCCCTTCTTTTTGCACCCTCGCTTGGATCTCGGCAACCCGTTTGACCCAGTCAACGTTTTGTTGGAGTTGGGCCTGACTCAGCAGGCTGCGAATGCACTCCGGCGTCGCCTTTGCGATGGGGTTGAGGGAGGGCTTACTCATGCCACGCGCTCCCAAGACACGCCGATGCGGGTCAAAATCTCCAGAAAATTAGGGAAAGAAGTTTGAATGCACGCACAATCCGTGATCGTGGCCGGGACCCGGGCCGCGACGGCCCCGATTAAGGCAGACATGGCCATCCGGTGATCGCCGCCGGAGTCGAATTCAAAAGGCCGGAAGGTGGCCGGGGCTTCTACTTCAAAGCCATCTTCAAACTCCCGAAATACCCCGCCCATAGCAGTGACCAAGCGCCCAATGGCCACGATTCGGTCTGATTCTTTAACCCGCAGCTCTTTGGCCTCTCGCACTTTCAACGTGCCTTTGGCAAAGAGTGCTGCCACAGCTAAAATCGGGATTTCGTCGATCAGAATGGGAATGTCGTCGCGGTTCAAGGTGACATTGGTGAGCGTCGCTGTTTGAAGGTGAAGATCCCCGATGGGCTCGATGAGATCCTGTTGGGACACGACCTCTATCACGCCACCCATTCTGCGCAGGATATCACAAATTCGGTCCCTGGTTGGATTTAGCCCCACTCCCGCTATCTTTAGATCAGAGCTATCAAAAATAAGCCCCAGGACGATGTAGAAGGCCGCTGACGAGATATCCGCGGGGATGGCGATCGGCTCAGTGCTCGGACTGACGAGGGG
>JAHFCZ010000119.1 GCA_023249285.1 bacterium
TGTTGGCTGCCCATGCGCATCCACTTTAACCTTCAAATAGACCGTGCCTTCTTGGCCGCGATTTTTGGCGGCTGAGGGATATATCGGGGCTGTATTTTTCAAATAATTGGGGGCGGCCTTGGTGGTCACTTCCCCTTCGCCATGGGTGTTTGTGACTGGGGTGTGACTCGCCGGGGCCAGGGCCGAGGCAGGCGCGGCTGGCAGTGTGTGATCCACCACGGCTGGGGTCTGAGGCATCGGGCTTGGGGCTACAGGAACTGGCTTGATCGGGGTTCGGGGGGTCACCTCAGGCTGAGGAAATGCGGGGCCACTTGCGGAGGCGAGGGTCACCTCCACGGTATTCGGGGCGGCATCGACCCCAAATTGAGGGGGGTGCACAAAAGAAAACGCCGCTGCAGCCACCACCGCCAAGTGAAGCCCTATCGCGACCATGACACTCATCCCCCACTGGCGTTGCGTTCGTCGGTCTGACATTTTTTATGCCGCCTTTTTAGTTCGAATCGCGACCTTGGTAATCCCTAAGGTTCTCACGGCATCCAAGATGGCAATGGCCTTTCCAAATTGGGCTTTTTCATCGCCGTTGATCACAACAGCCAAATCAGGCTGACTCGCCTTTAACGTTGAGAGCTGCGCTTGTAAGTCTTCTTGATTCACCTGGACCTTATTGAGAAAAATCTCACCAGTTTCTTTGACCGTCACGGTTACGGTAAGGGGCTCTTTTTGGGGGACTGCCGTGGCTGCGGACGGAAGGTTTACTAAAATCCCTTCATTTTTTACCATCGCGAGCGACACCATGGCAAAGGTAGCGAGTAGAAAAAAGACGATGTCGATGAGCGGAATAATCTCGATCCGTGCCCGGCGTTTCGCGTTAGGGGACGGGATTTTCATCTAGTTCGCTCCCTTTTTCAGGACTACCGTTTCCAAATAAGTGGCAGCATCTTCGACTTCATGGCGCGCATCTTCAAGACGGGCATTGAGATAATTGAAAGGGACAAGGGCCACGATTGCCACAAAAAGACCGAAGGCCGTTGCAATTAATGCTTCTGAAATCCCGCCGGTAATGACCGTTGGGGCTTCCAGACCCTTTGCCCCCAAGAGGCCAAAGGCGTGGATCATGCCGGTCACCGTTCCCAGCAACCCCAACAAGGGTGCCAGGGTAATAATCGTATCCAAAATGGCCAGGCCTTGGCTGAAGCGCTTCAGCTCGCGATTGGCCGACAATAGCAAGCCATTTGAGAGGGATCTTTCTGTGTGAGACAACCCATAGACCAGCACCTTGGCCACAAAATCCTCTGAATTTTCACCCGCTTTAATGGCCTCGTCCAGACGACCGTGTTCCGCATGTTCGAGAATGCTCGTGACCGTTTCGGGAGCGCGGGATTTTTGCTCTCGCACCATAAATATGAGGCGCTCCACCGTGACGGTGATCGCGGTGAGGGATACGATTAAAATGGGCCACATGAGGGGGCCGCCCTTGAGGAATAAACTAAACATGTTTGCGAATCTCCTTCCACGCTAGGATGAATCCTGAGCAGACCAATAAAATCAAACAAATGGCCACCATCACCGACACCGTTTGCCCCGTCAGCCCAATGATTTCACCGGAGTGAATGTTCTTAATGAGCTTAAACGTGGCCTTGGTTTCTGGTTTTGACAGATGCATTGCCGCTGCAATGGGCTTTCGAAAGGTCATTAAAAGACCCGTCGTACTGATGATCAACAAAGGAATACTCGCCAGCAGACCCGCTGAAAAATGAGACCAAAAAACGACACGTCTGAATTTCATTAGAGTTCCGCCCATTTCCGGATTAAATTATGGTAAATACCCGTCAGTCGAACGGGTTGTTGGGAGTCTGGATTCTCTTGATTGAGGATCTGAATTGTGGTGTCGAGATCAAATAAAATGGTACGCTCTGCGTCCGAGCGGATCATACTTTGGATCCAGAAGAAGGAACACGTCCGCGTGCCCTTAGTAATTGGCCGCACATGATGGAGGCTGGTGGCCGGATACAACACCATATGACCTACGGGTAATTTGACGCTCTGAACGCCGTACGTGTCTTCGATGCACAGCTCGCCGCCTTCATACGCCTCAGGGGTTGAAAAAAAGAGGGTTGCCGACAAATCTGTGCGAATCCGATGCGGGGTCCCCGTCACCTGACGAATGGCATTATCGACATGGGTCCCAAAGAAATGCCCCTGTGAATATTGGTTAAAGAGGGGTGGAAATACCCGATGGGGCAAGGCCGCTGAAATAAAAAGTGGGTTGTTTTCCAAGGCCCTGAGAATGATACTCCCCAGCTCTTGCGCGGCAGGATCTTGCTCGGGGATTTGGAGATTAGATTTCACTTTTCCGGATTGATAGCCGGCGGTCACCTTCCCATCCACCCAGGGGGCCGCATTTAGGAGGGCTTGCGCTCTGGCCAGGGGCTCCCCAGAAAGAACATCCGGAATGGTCAAAATCATCTGAAATTCTCCTTAAAACTTATAATTCACACTCAAAAGCGCGGTTTGGGATTCGCCCGGCACCAAGTGCGAATTTTGGACTTGATCAATGTATTGCACATTGGTCAGATTGTTAAGATTCAACTGGAGCTCCACCTCTTTGCCGAGGGGACAAGCGATCATCGCATTGAAGACGACATAAGACGGCACTTCCCGTGGCAATCCGGTAGTCGCATCGATCACGTTGGTGGTATTGTTGGCCCGCCGCGCACTCACGTAATTCATCCCCGCCCCCACTTGGACTTTGGAGGGGAAGGTATAGCTGGACCAGAGGTTAAAGGTATTTCGGGGGACGTTGGCGAGGGGTTGGCCCACCGCGGTTGGGAAAAAATTGGATTTGAGGACCTTGCTATCGAGGTAGGCATAGCCAAACGTTACTTGCCATTCCTCCGTAAGGCTTCCCACCCCTTCAACTTCAAAGCCTTCTACCAGTTGATCTCCAGATAAAATGACTTGTGTGGCATCGCTGGGATTTGTTTCACGGGCATTTCGTTTTTCCGCTCTGAATATCGCGCTACGCAATGAGAACTTTTTCTTGAGGAGTTCCCATTTGGTGCCGAGCTCCAGCACAATGTTCTCTTCAGGGGCCAAAGAAGCCGTGGGCGCACTCAGGGAAAGCGCTTCGGCGGACGGGTTAAAGGAGTTGCCATAGCTGAGATAAAAGCTGCCGTCTTCAATTGGCTTGTAGATTAAGGATCCTCTCCAACTCAGCATTTGGTCAGTCGAGGTGGCATTCACATTGGCCACGGATTCCCGATAATCGGTCTTGAATTGATCCCAACGCAGGCCACCCATCACACTCCATTGGTTGTCGAATTTGACCGTGTCCATCCCATAAAAGGATAGTGTGTTGGACACCAGCTTAACGTTGGTATTCAGAACACTGGTCCCCGAAAAATTTTGAGCGGTATTTGGGGTTTGAAGATTGGTCGTGGGCACCCCGGAGATCGTAAACCGGATCGGTTCTGAGGTTTCTTTTCCGACCTCCATTCCTATCACGGTATTGTGCTCCAGGCCCCCTGTTTTGAATTTACTCACCAGGTCCAATTGGTTTTGCAAGAAGGTTTCGGTACTGTTGGTATTTAATTCATTTCGCGCCACGACAATATTGCTTAGGGGCGTCGACAATGTGGGGCTGCCTGAAATTTTAGGTTCCGTGGCACGCATCACTCGGGTGTAAATCCCATATCGGGCCTGGTCTCGGATCATATTATTTTGATCCAGATCATGTTCAATTTTGAGGGTATGGATATCGGCACTGGTTTTCAAGAAATCCGATTTAAACCCATAATAGTTGCTGTAATTAACGGGTGCTGGGGCATTGAAGAGCCAAGGAATCCCGTAATCTGGGACATCATCCGATTGCTCATGCAAAAAGCTCCAGGTCACCCGAGTCGGTGTCCCCAACCCAAACTCAAGGCTAGGTGCTATGCCATAGTGACGTGTTTCGACGATATCACGACCGGACACTCCGCTCATTTCTTCAAACGCATTTAAGCGAAATGCGGTCCCCTGCCCCAAATGCGGCACTGGCTCATTGAGATCCAAGGTCAGGCGTTGTTTTCGATCCGTCCCCCACGTGGCATTGAGGGTGCCTTCAGGATATTTTTCGGGGGTTTTGCTGACTTGGTTAATCACCCCACCCGTAGATCCTCGACCAAAGGCCACAGAAGCAGGGCCTTTAAGCACTTCGACTTTTTCATAATTAAACGCATCGCGATAGTAGCTCCCGAAATCGCGCATCCCGTCCAAGAAAATATCGTTTCTGGCCGTGAACCCGCGCAATGTGAGGCTGTCTCCTTGCGCACCGCCCTCACCGGCTGCAATGCTCAGGCCGGCAACGTTCCGGACGGCATCACGTAGAGTCGTCGCGTGTTGATCTTGCAGCAATTGACCCGAAATGACAGATACTGATTGGGGCGTATCCAGGAGCGGCTGCGTCATTTTAATGAGGCTGGCAT
>JAHFCZ010000027.1:0-8642 GCA_023249285.1 bacterium
TCTGTTTGGATTCTGAAACTTCCAAAGCTTCAGAGTGCCATATCCGTGGGTGTTGAGGATGGCCATGGGTGGGCCGAGTGTGGCCTCTGAATATGTGGTGAAATAGCCGGTGTAGGTACTGGTGACTGGCGGGCGAGCGGTGCCGAAGGTGGGGGAGAGTTGGTCTGTAGCTTGGGCGAGGAGGACATAGTCTGCGGTGGGGCGGCCAGGATGGCGGGTGGTTTGGGTGAGAATAGGGTGGGTTTGGAGGGGGAACCAGAGCTCCATTTGGGTAATCACCGTGCTGTCTTTTGGGACGGTGTTCTGGACCCAGGTTTCGATGTTTCGATACGGGGTATTATGATGGTGTCTCATGATTAACCAGCCAATGCTGGTGGTTTGGGCTATTACATAAATTATTAAAATTATTTTGAAAAGAAAACCCATGCTCAGGCGCCGCACGGTTTTCTCTTCACTCTTTCCCTTAGGCTTGACGCATCCGGGGTCAGTCGACCCACTCGCTGCGCTCCCGGGACTGCCAGACCCTGGAGCTAATAATGTGGTTTTTTGGAATAGAAATCCCCAGGCCAGAGTCACGGGAATCAATACCGGACCCACGCCCCACCGAAATAGGGGGTGGAAAATGATCAATGAGAGGCCCAGATAGAGTAATCCAAAGGCAAAGAGGGGATGGCGGGTCCTTTGGAATGCAAAGATCAACAGAGCCAGCTCTATTATTGCGATGAAGGCACGTTTTCCATTGAGGGTGTAGTCCAGGATGAAGCGTTGGATATTGTGTCCAATTTGGACAATAAAGTCGGTCTGGGCATTCAGCCCCCGATCGCTGTGGGTCAGTTGATGGAGGATATCCAGCGGGGTGAGGGAGTTACTCAGCCAGAGCCCCAAGAAAAACAGTGCTGGGATGAGGAGCCCCGGCAAGAGAATACTGGCCAGATGGGTTAACTTGTTTGGCACTGTTTTGAGGCGGGGGATTTCGAGGAATCCTAAGGTGATGACCCCTGCCAAGGCATAGGGGTGGGCGATGACGCTGAGTAATGCGAGGGTCCAAGCGACGGCGGTCCAGCCGGGGTGGTTCGTTTCACGGCTTTTTTGCCAACAATAGAGGGCCCAAATCCAGAGGGTGACGATGAGGGCTTCGGGGCGGGCGCGACGAAATAGGAGGTAGATGACGGGGTTGAGTGCAAATACAGCGATGTTTAGCCACCCCACCCCTGGCCCCTCCCCATTCTTGCAGAATAGAGAGGGGAATTTGGCGTTTAAACAAAACGTGGGTTCCCCTCTCCTATTCCCATCAGGGAATGGGGAGGGGCCAGGGGTGGGGTGGCTGAACGTGGGGTGGCCAGAGACAGTCCCAGTGAGTTTACTTAACCCGAAGAGGGCAGGGGCAAGCAAGGCGACACTGAAGAGTCTCGCGGCCCAAAGGGTGGTGGGGAAGAGCTTGAACCAGAGGCCCAAAAGGAGGGGGTAGAGGCAAAAGACATCGCCGCCACGTTCCCCAGCGTTGGTGTTGATTAGCCCGAGGCCATGGGCGATATTGTGAGCCGTGTTCGCATACCAGGGTTCATCGATGGCCAGTAGTGGAATGTAATCGAGGCCGTAGAGATACAGTGCGGCAATCGCGATTGCGAATACGGCCATTTTCAACGGTTTCATTGACCGTGGGTCAGACTTTCGAGGATGTAGATCGGGCGTCTTTTGATTTCATCATGGATGCGCCCTAAATATTCACCGATTAATCCCAAGAAAATGAGCTGAATCCCGCCCAAGATTAAAATGACAATCATGAGGGAGGTCCAGCCTTGGATTGTGGAATGGAGGATGAGCTTTTCAAATAAGGTAAATATTCCGTAAATAAACCCAATAATGGACACGATTATCCCGATCCAGAAGGTGAATCGTAGGGGCAGGGCGGAAAAAGAGGTGATGGCGTCGAGGGCCAGTGTAAGCATTTTGGAGAGGGGGTACTTGGTGGTGCCTGCGCCGCGCGCCTGGCGGACATAGGGGATGCCGATTTGGGGGTAGCCGACAAAGCTGATCATGCCCCGGATAAAGCGGTGTCGTTCCTGCATCTGTGAAAAGGCGGTGATGACCCGGCGACTCATGAGGCGAAAATCCCCCGTATTTTGGGGAATGGGGACGGGGGATAGGGCGGCGATCAGCTTGTAAAACCAAGACGCGGTTTGGCGTTTGAACCAGGTCTCGCCTTGGCGGTCTTCGCGAACGGCATAGACCACATCGTAGCCCTTGAGATGGGTGAGGTAGAGCTCGGGGATGAGCTCGGGGGGGTCTTGTAGATCGGCATCTAACACGACTACGGCTTCCCCTCGGGCGAGCTCAATGCCTGCGGTGATTGCGGCTTGGTGGCCAAAGTTACGGGAGAGATTGGCCAGGGCATAAGGGGGCTTCAAATGGGCTTGCATCACCGCGAGGCTGCCATCAGTCGCGCCATCATTGACGAGGAGGATTTCCAATTCGTCGGAGGCGATGGTGCAGGTTGCGGTTAGTGTCGGAATCAGGGCATCAAGACGAGCCAAAAACTCAGGTAAGACCTCAACCTCGTTGTAGACTGGGCTGACGATCGTAAGCTTAATGGGCATTTGCAAAAAACATCTTTACTGCCGTGCACACTTCGTCGATGTCGGCGTCGGTGAGATGGTCCCCGATGGGGAGGCTTAAAAGCTGGGTGTCGCTCTGGTGGGCAAAAAATGGCTCGCTGGCTTGGTTGCAGTAGGCGTAGGCGTGGAGCTTGGGCAAGGCGATCGGGTAATGGATGCCCGTTTCAATCCTTTGCTCGGCCAAAAAGGCCTTGAGTGCGTCGCGGTGCGGGGTGCGGATGACGAAGAGGTGATAGACGGCCCCGGCCCAAGTGGCTTCCTGGGGCAAGGCGAGCGTGGGGCTCGGGGACAGGGTGGCCAAATAGCGCTTGGCCTGGGTCTGACGTTGACAGGTCCAAGTGGAAAGATGCGGAAGCTTGGCATTGAGAATGGCGGCTTGGAGGCCATCAAGACGGGAATTTCGGCCTTCAAATTCATGGTTGTATTTGTCGATGCGACCGTGGTTGGCGATCATGCGGCAGCGTTTGGCGGTGGCCTCATCGTTACTTAGGATCATCCCCGCATCCCCGTAGGCCCCGAGGTTTTTGCCCGGATAAAAGCTGAAGGCGGAGGCGATGCCAAAGCTGCCCACTTTACGGCCTTTGTAGGTGGCCAAATGGGCCTGGGCGCAATCTTCAATAATGGCAAATTGATGCTGGGTGGCGAGGGCTTGTAAGGCGTCCATGTCACAGGGATGACCGTAGAGATGCACGGCGATGACGGCCTTGGTTTTGGGGGTGAGCTTGGCGGTCAGGCTTTCGAGGGAGAGGGTGTAGTTGTCGGGGTTGCAATCGCAAAAAACGACAGAATAGCCTTGGCGGGTCACGGCCTCAGAAGAGGCAATAAAGGAGTTGGCGGGGACGATAATTTCACTGCCTTTGGGGAAGTCCAGGGCCTCCAGAATAATCTCGATCGCGTCGGTGCCGTTGGCGACTCCGATCCCAAACCGGGTGTCATGGGCGGCACTGAACTCAGACTCAAAACGGGCGTTGGCTTTCCCCCCAATAAAACTAGCGGTTTCAAGGGTGGTGGCAATGGCGGCGTCGATGTCGTCTTTGATGCGGAGATATTGGGCGCTGAGATCTAAAAATTTAATCATTTGCAGAGGTCCAATAAATACTGTCCATATTGATTTTTAGCGAGGGGTTTCGCGAGTGTTTGGAGTTGCGCTTTGGAAATAAAGCCCATGCGATAGGCGATTTCTTCCACGCAGGCGATTTTGAGGCCTTGGCGATTTTCGATGACGTGCACGTAGTTGCTGGCCTCGAGGAGGCTATCGTGGGTACCGGTATCCAGCCAGGCGAAGCCACGGCCGAGTTGCTCTACGGTTAAATCGCCGCGTTGCAGGTAGACATTGTTGACATCGGTGATTTCAAGCTCCCCTCTTGCGGAAGGCTTTAGTGATTTTGCAATTTTAATAACGGAATTATCGTAGAAATACAGGCCTGTGACGGCAAGATTGGAGCGGGGGTGGATGGGCTTTTCTTCGATGTGGATGGCCTTGCCATTGGCGTCGGTTTCGACGATGCCGTAGCGTTGCGGGTCTTTGACCACATAGGCAAAAATCCGGGCCCCTTGGGTGAGCTGGGCACAGGATTTGAGTTGCACCGAAAGACCGTCTCCGTAGAAAATATTGTCGCCCAAGATCAAACAGACCGGGTCTTGGCCAATGAAAGTTTCCCCCAGGATGAAGGCTTGGGCGAGGCCGCCAGGCTGAGGTTGTTCGACATAAGAGAGGGTGAGGCCCAGCTGTTCTCCGGTGCCAAAGAGGTCTTTAAAATTAGGCAAATCCCGGGGGGTGGAAATGATGAGAATGTCGCGGATGCCTGCCAGCATTAACACCGAAAGAGGATAGTAAATGAGGGGCTTGTCGTACACGGGCAAGAGCTGCTTGGTGACGGTGTGGGTGAGGGGATGCAGGCGCGTGCCTTGGCCGCCGGCAAGGATAATCCCTTTCATTTGGGTGGGTGGGGAGGTCATGGGGTTAGTGTAGCAGGTGCATGGGGGACTTGTCAGCTCATCCCGGTTTGGAGGAGGAGATGGTCTTCAGGGGAGATAGGGAAGCCCAGTAGCTTTCTAATCCAGTAGGATGGAACGTGTAGTTTTTTGGCGGTTATGCGGCTACAAAAGGCGGTAAATTCTTCGGGGTTGGTGATTAATGTCTGGTAGTTGGTATTGCAGGCGATTAAGAGCGCGGTTTGGGCCATGGCCCAAGGGAGTTTGGGTGAGACCTGATGGGCGGCTTCTGGGGGGGTGCCTTGGCGGATTTCTTCACAGGTTCTGGCTAAATCCATCAGTATAATGAGAGTGGTACAGATGCTGGAGGGTTTTGGGGAGAGCTTTGTGCTTGCTTGGTGGGGCAACACGATGGTACTGAGATAGGCCTGTAGGGCTTCAAATCGGGCCTGTGACGGATTATCCAGATAGCGGGTATGGATCTCGGCTAGGGTAGTTTGGAGTAGGGTTAAGTTGCTGGGGTCCACGTAGGGTAAGAGTCCTTGGACCTTGGCGTGAAAGCGAAGGCCTTTGAGTGCCGCGAGCTCAGAGAGAAGATCCTGGAGTTTGATCAAAAATGCCTGTGTGGGGGGTGTTTTTTTGTCTCTTGGTAAAATCCAACTGGCAATGGTGGGTTCAAAAAATGCTGCAATATGGGCCACCCAAGTCAAAATATTGGTACGGGTTTCTGTGCTGAGGTGTGGGGCTTCTTTCAGACCCTCTAAAAGCGACAGGCATTGGAAAAGGAGGGGGATGGCATGGTCCCATCGCCAAGCCAGGACATTGGGTACATCCGTTTGTATCAGGGTTCCATGGAGTTGTTGGACGGCAATGTCTTGTTTTTCTGGGGGGATGAGTGTGGGGCGTTGGGCATCGAGCGCTCGAATGGTCTGTGCGAAATTGTTGCTTTGGTCGCCCAAAGACCAAGGGAAGTCACGGGGTTTGAGCTCGGGGAAATGGGTAAAGATGATACCTAGGCAATCTTCGATGTCGAGTTTGGCTGACCGGCTGATCTGGGTGGTAGCGTAGTGGTGGCAAAGCGTTGCGATAATTTCGGGTGTTGGGACTACAGCCTGCTGGCACAGATCCAGGACCATGTTGGGATATCCGACTTTGGTGGCTGTGAGATAGCAAGCCGGGGTTTGGGGCAAGGCCAGGAGTTCCAGTCGGAAGAGGCTTACTCCGAGATTTTGCGTGAAAAATTCAGGGATGGCTTCTCTGGGTTTTTTCATTTCTTGGGCTTCTTTGGCAGATAAAGTCAGTAGGTGGGCTCTGTGGTGGGTGAGATCGAGAGGGTGTCCTTGTTTGACTAAGGTGTAGACCAGGCTCAGATTTGAGACGGTCAAGTGATCTGCAAGGTTCATGCCTGAGTTATCACGATGATTCAAAGCGCATTCGGGATATTTGACAAGCTTGAGGATAAATTCTTTTTGGTTTGCTATTCCAGCCCGAATGAGAATGGTGGTTCCTGCAGCGTCTACTGCACCCAGAATTTGAGCTCTTGCCTCGGGGGTGATCTCGGCGATGGCTGCGAGAAATTTATCAGGATTTTCACTGGCTAACTTGGGCCAATTTCGAGTGGCAGCTTGGGCTCCCTTGGCTTTGGGCGTGGCGGTGGGGTTGTGTTTCCGGGGTTTTCTGGTGTGGATGACTTCAGGCGGGGATTCTGGTCCCGTAGCAGATGCTTCGGTTGTGGGTAGTGCGGCCTGAGAGCATGAGGGTAAGGTTGAGGATGAGGTGACGGGGTCGGCTGCGGCTTGCGCTGTGGTTGCTTTGGCTTTGTTCTTCTTTTTTTTACGCTTTCCATGGTTGGGGTTAGAGGGTTTGAAGGCTGTTTCACTTTCAGAATCTGAAACGGATTCGTCCTTTGGTGAGGCTGGCGCTGAACTGGTTGGAGGCGGGGAGGATTTTGTCGAAGGGGTTGCGCTGGCCGTGGCTGCGGGGGCAGCTGCTGGGGGTGCTAAGCGAGCGAGCGCCTGATCGAGGGTGAGGTCGGGTTGGTTGCAGAAAATGCCCATATCTTTGAGGAGTAGGGCGATGACATCGGGAGAGTCGGCAGCTGCTAAGAGCAGGGGTTTATAGGTCTCTAATTTTTGTGTGGTTCGTAGGGCAGGGTTGTAATCCCCCGTGAATCCGAACACTTCTAATAATGGTTTGTAGTTAAAATCACGTTCTAAATTGCAAAACCGATCCAAAATATACTTGATGGCTTGGTTTCGGGAGTCATGCTCAAAGCTCGGGAAGTGGGTATTGAGAAACCGCAGCATTTTATCCTCCCACGGCTCAGGGTGCCTGTGGTTTTTTTGTGGCGGGGGCTTTCTGGCGAGGTGGTATTCTTGCAGCGAGGCCTCGATGGCGAGCAATTCAATACCGGGTAGTGGTTTTCGGCCACGACATTGGCTGAGGACCATGCGTTGGAAGGTGTTTCGTCCTTTTTCCGGGTCGGGATGACAGAAGAGATTGTGGGTGGTGGCGAAACTGACGATTGCAGGGGCACAATCGGTTTGCAGTTCGGGGGGCTGTCCTGAGGCAATCCTAATCGAGACGGCTTCTTGCGGGGTTGAGAATGGCGAAATTAGCGTTGAGATTTCCTGGCCTTTATGGCTTTGGGGGATAAAACTGATTTCAACGGGAATGACGAGGGTGGTTTGGGGGTGTGTCATTTTGAGGCGCCATGTGGTGCCCATGACACGATCTGTTAGGGATAAGGATTGTGCAAAGCACTGGGCCTGGACTGCTTGTCCAGGGTCTTTGAGCTTGAGCTCGTAATGTTTTTTGCTTTCGACTTTGACATAAATATCGATGTCGCGGGGGTAGTCGCTCTCTTTTCCGGTGAGAACCCAGGTGACGGTGGATCCCCGTAACTGGATGTGGACGGGGAATCCTGACGCGGTGTTCAGGAGGGTTTCGAGTGTTTGCCCTGCATCTTGGAGGTTGAGAATGGTTGCGAGTCGTGCGGTTTGGTCAGGAGTGAGCGGGCGGGTCGAGTCGAGGGGGAGCGTGGCTAATGCCCCATGGGCGGCCAATGTTTTATGCATAAAAAAGGGTCCTTGGTGACAAAGCTGCCCCTTTTGATCAGGAGATTATTTTTCCATGAGGGTCGTGGGGTGTCAAATTTACGGGGCCTTATGCTAGGCTAGGGTCATGTCCGATGTCGTGATTGTGGATTATGGGGGGGGAAATTTAGGCTCGGTGGCCAAGCTGTTTTCGAGCTTGGAAATCGGATTCGAAATTGCCACGGATGCCCAACGGGTTGCCTCGGCTAAGGTGGTGGTCCTGCCCGGCCAAGGCGCGATTGCGCAGGCGATGCATCAATTAAAATCCTTGGGATTGGACCTGGTGCTTCAAGAACGTGCTGCTCAAAATCGCCCGCTGTTAGGGATTTGTTTGGGGATGCAATTGATGGTGGACTGGTCTGATGAAGATGGCGGTCATCCTGGATTGGGGATTTTCCCCGGCAAAGTCGTTAAATTTTCACCAGAATTGGGGATTAAAGTCCCTCACATGGGATGGAATCAATTGGAATTGGTCCAGGATCCCGAAGGTTATTTTTCGCAAATCCCGATGCCCGCTTTTGCGTATTTTGCTCACTCGTATACGGTGACGGATGTGGCGCCCGAGTTGGTGATTACCACGACGTTTTATGGGGTTTCCTTCCCGAGTATCATTGGCCGTGGGGCTGTGATGGGGATTCAGCCGCACCCAGAGAAGAGTGGGGACTTGGGGCGACAGCTGATCAAAGCGTATTTGAAGCGGTGGGTTGCTGGAGAATAGCTAGATCTATCGAATTTTAAAAAGCTTTATTTTGGAATAATTTTTTCAAAAGGGGACCATGCTCCGAGGCCGCAAGGCCCCCCTTTGTAACCCCCGTTGGCCTTACGCATCCATTCGCGTCCGACCGGTCATGCCGGACTGGACGCTCCTTGGAGCTAATAATGTTGTTGCCGTTTTTAGAGGGTCATCCCCGACTTGACACGCCTGGGAATGACAAATGTGAGCGTGGGGATGGCTGCGAAATTGCAGAACCGATAGAAATTTTGGCATTTTGCAACA
>JAHFCZ010000027.1:8652-15979 GCA_023249285.1 bacterium
AAGGCGAATGGATCGCGACTAAGCCTAGGAGGGGTTGAAAAGGGGACCCTAACGGCGTTTGAGTTAGGATCCCCTTTAAAAAAGCTACAGTAGCTTAATAAAATGCTCCGCCTGCGCGAAGGCTGTTGGTTTGACCAAGTCGGGGTGGGCGTGGTGTGCGGCGATGATCCAGTTGAGCGTGGTTTTGGCGAGGTCTTTTTGACCGTTTTGGATGGCGAGCAGGCCCACCGTGACCACTGTGTGCCAGCTCAGATCCGTACTTAATTTAATGGCGTGAAGGAGCATCGATTGGGCTTCGGCGCTGCGTTTTTGGCTGGCGTAAATAGAGCCGAGCATGAAATAGGCGGGTGCAAAATAAGGCGAAATATCCAGGGCTTTTTTGAAGTGTTGTTCTGCTTTTTCGAGGTCTCCCATCGCTTGGAAGGACTGCGCGAGGATGATCTGGAGCGGAATGGCGATTTTTTGATAGACTGGGGCCGCGGTTTCGGCCAAGGTGATGGCGGTTTGGGGGTCTCCGTTTTTGAGGTAACCCGTCGCAACTTTAGTAATCAGGCAATAATCTTGTTTTTGGGCCGGGGTCAGCGCTGTCCATAAGCTTTCGATTTTCGGGAGATGATTCTCGGGTTCTTTGATTAGATTTCCAATTTCAATCGTGGTCTCGAAGACTTTTTTTGCATCTTGGTTCGGCATGGCGGTGTTGAGTGTGTCGACGAACTCTTGGGAGAGCGGTGTTTTGGAAAAGGCCATAAATTGCGTGTATTCCGCCTCGGGATAGTGGGAGGTGGTGGCGTAGTCGAACCCATATTTTTGGCCGACATATTGGATGTAGGGGAAAAAGACCGCATAGAAACAAAAGGCGCCGAAGTCAGTGGTGAGGAGGGAGGGCCCTTGGCAGAGGTCCATACTGGAATGCCCAAAATCATGGATCAGGACGAGGGCATCGTCGCTGAGTGCGAGGTGGAGGTTGGCAAAAAACTTGGAGACTTCGAGCTGGACGTTGAAATAGCCGTTTTGGATTTTGCTGTGGGCCAGGAACTCTAAAATATCGTTTTGGTCTTGATCCGAGAGGCCACTTTTTTCCAAGGGAACCTCCACGTAGTTTTCTTGGATATGGGCGTTGACACGTCGGGCAAAGGGAGCAGAAAAAGTGTCCGGGGCCCGCAGTTTTGCCAATAATGCGTCGCCACTCAGGATGGTGGGAGGAAAATGATCGGTGTCGATGAGGGTGAGGTTCTCGGGGATTTGGGTTTCCACTTTGACCACAAAGGGCTTGCCCTCCACGATGTGCAAATGTGCGGTGGGGAGGCTGTCGAAAAGGTAGGAGAAATACACGCCGTTGGGCTGTTCTTTGAAGTGAATGCGATGGAAATCAACGGTTTCGAATCGTACATGGTCCAGGTGATGATTCAGGAGCCCCGAATGCTTGACTTGGTCGATCAAGGCCTGGGAGGAATCGGTGATGGTGAAGCTAAACCGGTCATAAAATTCCGGATGTTCTTTGTCCATGATGTCCAGGAGCTGCCGTGCAAAAATCCCGGAGCCGGAGCCCAGTTCCACCCAATTGGCGTCTTGGATGGGCTTGCCTTTGAAGTGCGCGTCCATCATTTTTGCGACAGCACCCACCAGAAGCCTGCCGGTGCTGTGAGAAATCGGGACATTGTCCGTAAAAAACACGGTGAGGCCTTGTTTCCAACAGGGGATGCCGAGCTGCGCTTTGAGGGACTCATGGCGGTGGACTGGAGGATGTACGGAAATCATATTTCAGTATCCTAGCATTAATCGGGGGCTATTGCGAAATCCTAAATCCGGCTAAAATGTGGGGATGATAAACGATCGTATTAAGGTGACTCGTGCACGGGTCCATAATTTAAAAGATGTCTCGGTTGACTTGCCTCGCAATGCTTTGGTGGTCTTTACGGGGTTGTCGGGGTCTGGAAAATCCTCTTTGGCATTCGACACCATTTATGCCGAGGGCCAGCGCCGATATATGGAGTCGTTATCGGCCTACGCTCGCCAATTTTTAGACCAGCTCGATAAACCAGATGTGGACCATATCGAGGGGCTCTCCCCTGCGATTTCGATTGACCAAAAATCGTCAACTCACAATCCCCGTTCCACGGTCGGGACGGTCACTGAGATTTACGATTATTTTCGCTTGCTTTTTGCCCATATCGGCAGGCCGCATTGTCCCACTTGCGGGGTCCCGGTACAGGGGCAAAGTGTCCAGGAAATCACGGATCAAGTCTTGGCCTGGCCGGTGGCCAGTGAGGTGATGATTCTCGCGCCCTTGGTGCAGGATAAAAAAGGGGAGTTTCGCGCCCAAATCGAACAAATTCGCAAAGACGGGTTTACCCGGGTCAAAGTAGACGGCGATCTTTTCCGGGTCACGGATGAGATCAAGCTCGATAAAAATAAAAAACACACGATTGATATCGTCGTGGACCGGATGAAATTGGATGCCGACTCTAAAAGCCGGTTATTCGAGTCCCTGGAAACTGCACTTCGGGCCGGAAAAGGGCTTGTTCGGGTGGAAGAAGGGTCTTCGGGTCGGGCACAGTTGTTTTCGGAGCTGATGTCTTGCCCGAACTGCCAATTTAACCTCCCAGAAATTTCACCCCGCTTGTTTTCGTTTAATGCGCCATTGGGGGCCTGTCCTGCGTGTAACGGGCTGGGGCATCACATGGATTTTGACCCGTTTTTGGTGGTGGATGATCATACGATCCCCATCGACGAGGCGACCCGAAAAATTGTGAATCTCCAGGGCACTTATTATGGCCGAATTGCCGAAAAATCGGCTCGGATTCAAGGGTTTTCTCTAAAGCAAGCCTTTAATATGCTCACGGAAATCCAACAAAATTATTTTCTCTTTGGTGTGGCGGAGCGAACGGATTACGATCCGAGTATTTATCGGGACCCGTTTTATCATGTGCCGTCCGGGCGTTGGGAAGGCCTTATTACGAATCTGCGGCGACGCTATGTTCAGACCAAGTCCGAGTCGATGCGGATGGTATTCCAGGGGTGGATGTCTGAAACGCCTTGTAAGGTTTGTAAGGGCGCAAGATTACGTCCTGAAGCACTTGCGGTATTGGTGGGTGGCGACTCGATTTCAACCTTGATGGAGCTGAGTATCGATCAATTGGCGGGGTTTATGGACGCGTTAACCCTTACCCCAAAAGAATTGGAAATTGCGAAACTGGTGGTCAAAGAAATTACCCTGCGATTGGGCTTTTTGCGTAATGTGGGCCTGAATTATTTGTCTTTAAGTCGGAAGGCGGGGACGCTCTCGGGTGGGGAGTTCCAACGCATTCGTTTGGCAACCCAAATTGGGGCCGGGCTCACGGGTGTGCTGTATGTCCTCGACGAGCCGAGTATCGGGCTCCATCAACGCGACAACCAACGCTTGATTAATACCTTGATGCGCCTGCGGGATTTGGGGAATACGCTGATTGTCGTAGAGCATGACGAAGATACGATTCGGATTGCGGATTATGTCGTGGATATCGGCCCCAAGGCAGGGAAAGACGGCGGCCATGTGATTTTTGAGGGGGATGTCCCTAGTTTTCTGGCCTCGAAGACGTCTGTGACGGCGCAATATTTGAATGGAAAACGGAAGATCCAAGTGCCGGCCAAGCGGCGATCGTTTCAAGATCAGACGTTCCTGACGATTGTGGGGGCCAAAGAAAACAATTTACGCGATATCACCGTGCAAATTCCGTTGGGGAAATTGGTGTGTATCACAGGGGTGTCTGGCTCCGGGAAAAGCTCTTTGGTGCACGACATTTTGCATTTGAAATTGATGCAGCATTTCCATGCTAGTCGGGTGCAGCCGGGGCGACATGAACGGCTGGAAGGCCTGGAACACCTGGATAAAGTTATCACGATTGACCAGTCCCCGATTGGGCGTACGCCAAGGTCAAATCCTGCCACCTATACCAATTTATTTACCCCCATTCGGGAGCTCTTTGCGATGACCCGTGATGCACGGATGAAGGGCTATAAGGCCGGGCGATTTAGCTTTAACGTCAAAGGCGGGCGGTGTGAGTCCTGTGAAGGCGACGGTGTGGTCAAAATTGAGATGCATTTCCTCTCGGATGTGTACGTGACCTGCGAGGTTTGTAAAGGGAAACGCTACAACACCCAGACCTTGGAAGTGATGTATAAAGGCCACGGCATTTCGGATGTGCTGGCGATGACGGTCGCGGATGCCTTTGTCCTCTTTGAATCGATTCCTGCGATTGCGAGTAAGCTTGCGACCTTGGTGGATGTGGGATTGGGGTATATCCAGCTCGGGCAAAGTGCGACAACCTTGTCTGGGGGTGAGGCCCAACGGATTAAATTGTCCAAGGAGCTCAGCAAGCGTAGCACTGGTAAAACGCTTTATCTTCTCGATGAGCCGACGACTGGGTTGCATTTTGCGGACATTGAGCAGCTCTTGGGGGTGTTGAATCGCCTGGTGGATGCGGGGAATACCGTGGTGGTCATCGAACATAATTTGGATGTGATCAAGACCGCCGATCATGTGATTGACCTGGGGCCTGAAGGTGGCAAAGGCGGTGGATTATTGATCGCTGAAGGGACGCCCGAAGATGTGGCTGCCGTCCCGGAATCCTATACCGGACAATTTCTTCAAAAATTGTTGCATTAGTGAAGGCCTGTAGAAGAGGGTATACTGCAGACAAAAGGGAGGTTTTGTCTGGGAGGGTAGGGTGTGAACAAACGAGCCAGTTTGGGTAGTCGTGTGTCTGTGGGGCGAGTGCCTGTACCTGTAAGAAGTGCGAGTGCGGTGCCGCTTTCTTCGGGGTTTGATGATGGAGCGCCTGAGCTTAAGAAATTGTTATACCAGGCATTGAAAACGCAGCCTTTTATTATGGCTTTAGAAAGTTGTTTAGGGTCCAAAAGTCCTGGGATGCTTGATGATTCTAAGGCTAAAAAATTGCATGACTTGGCTCAAGATCCGGTGCGGTGTGTGGTTTATTTGAGTACCTCTGACTTGCGGCAGGCTGGAGGTTCATTATGGCTGCACCTACCCCAATTTATTGTGGCAGTGGATGAGACTTTGAAAGGGGAACCCTCCTCTCCGTCTTCGCCTGTTCGTAGTGCGTCTACGACCTCTATGCCATCCTCTCCAGAACGCCCAGGAGGGGTAGTGTCGCCGGTACAGATAGGTTCGCCTGGGTGCGAAACACCTCGTGAGCGGTTTGGTCAGATGTCGGGGCAAATGATCGAGGGCTTAAAGGGCCAGTTTACGGATTTTTTGGAGGCGGTGAGGGTTTTATTGAATTTGTCTCAATATGCGACATTGAAACTAGATTGGGAAACGTATTTTCCGAAGGCTTTGGGCTTGGTGGGCTCTGAGGTAAGACCCGTCAGTTTGGCAACTAATGGGATGACCTTTTAGCGCCTGCGCTCACTACTTGTGAAGGAGCCCTTTTTGATGTACAAAATTGCTTCGTCCCCCCATGATTCTCTTAAACGTGCTGCTCATAGTGCTGCTGACCTTGATTTTTTGGGGGATTCACCACCGAAGTCTCCTGCCTATGGACGACGGGCGCATGGGGGTGATTCATCCACGAAGTCTCCTGCCCATGGCCGCCGGGTGCAATCGGCGCATACGTCGCCGTCGCAGCCGCATACGTCGCCGTTGTTTCCGCCTACGACCCCACGTCTGGTCGCCTCTGCAGGTAAGCAACGGGGTGTGAATGGTGATCCCGGACGGCCGCCGCGTCATCCTGGGGTGCCGACGGTGCAATTATTAATTAAAGCTGGGTCTCCCCTTAAGCAGGTTAGGTTTGCAATTCCGTCCTTGCCCCCGAAAAATCTGGAGGGTGTTGCGATGGATGAGGTTTTGCATGGGTTGCATCAAGAGATTCGGATGAATTTTTCCTATGTATGGGGGGTGCTAGGTACTTGCTTGAACAAAGCCGTTTCAAACACGCCGCTATTGAAGGTTGACCGTTTCCCGAATGCCATTGCGTTTTGGACGGCGATCGATCAGGCAAAGGCAATTTTTTCTGGCTCTGAAGACGGGGCTGTTATGAAGGAGTACGGGGCATGGTTGGCGGATATGCGCGACCAATGTCCGGAGCACGCCGACTGGTTTTGAGGATATGCGGGATTAGCTGGGTTTTGTAAACCGCGCGAGGGCGTTTTTGAAGGGGGTGCCGAGACCCTTGGTGAGAATTTCGACGCGTTGGAGCTCGATCGGATCGGGGATGTCTTTGCCCAGGTACAGATCCATACACCAACTCGCAAGGGCGGCGCAGCCTTCTTCGCCAAACACCTTGGGGAAGGCGACCGTGTATGGGAAGGTGGTCACCATCGTCTGCCAGGTTTCGAGCAAGGTATTGCGGTGAGGGTCTTGGATGGTCTGGAGATTACGAAACAAGTTAGGGATGCCCCGGGATCGATTGGTAAACAAATCGGTGAGGGCCTTGAGGGGCTTTAAGAAGTCTGTATTGAGTTTTTCGGGAAATTTAAGTGTAAGATCCAGGATGTAGTTAAACATGAGCTCTGCGCGAAAATTTGAGGGCTCTCGTGATGCAGGAAGACGGAAGCAAAAGGCTAAAACGCGGTTGGGGTCGGTGTTGTAAGGGGGTTTGCTGATGCGTTCGTAGAAAATGGTGACAAAAAGGCTGAGTACTTCGTCCTCGGCACCGTGGCTGACCAGATCGTCGTACTGCTCTTCGACGGAGTCAAAAAACGCTTCCATCAGCTCAGGCTTGGTCATTTCATGTTTGGTGTTTTTGCCGTGTTCGTCTTTGAGTTTGAGGATTTCGTCGAGGGTTTCCTCGTACTTATCCATGACTTCCTCGATTTTTTCAGTGTCCTCCATGATTTGCTCAGTGGTTTTGTCTTTGACCTTTTTGAGGTCTTTGACGAGACTGGGCATCAAGGCTTGGAGCATTTGGTTGGCAGCGACTTGGGGGGTGGCAACCGCCTTGGGCGGGATTTTTATATGGTGATGATGCGCTTTTTTCTTGGCAAAATACCCTGTACGAATGAGATTATCGAGTTGCTCTTGGACTTGTTGTTGGAGTTGGTTGGCAGGATTATGTTGAGGGACACGAGCAGCATTCGGATTAACGGCACCGACACCCATGAATTACTCCTGTTTGCTGGAGGATTTTGCAGACCATTTCTGACGTTTGTCAGCCGGCCATTTTTCGATTGCATAGCGTACCATGGTTCGGGGCATTTGGCGATAACGTGATGTTAGGAAATCTTCTAATATCCTAGTTTCTCCCGTTTTTTCGGCGGCTTTGCCGACTTCTCGGAGCATCCAGCTGACGGCTTTATGGATGAGATCTTCTGGGTCGTTCAGGAGGAT
>JAHFCZ010000120.1 GCA_023249285.1 bacterium
CTTGCCCACTCGCTTCGCTCCCGGGACTGCGACTCCTTGTCCGCTAATAATGTTGTGGACAAGTTCGATATAAAAATAAGATCCTTATTAGCTCCAAGGAGCGTCCAGGCGCGCTTGCTCACCACACATGGCCACCCCTCTCTATTCCCATCGGGAATGGGGAGGGGCTGGGGGTGGGGTGGTCGGCACATTCCCCTTCCCTGAAGGGGTGGCAGACAACGTCTGACGGGGTAGTTAATCATACGGGAGTAGGGAGCCCTCACACATAAAAATTATCGGTAGATTTCTCGCCGATGGCCTACCGACATAATAATAATTTCTAGATCCTCGATTTCATAAATGACCCGATAATCCCCTTCCCGAATTCTGTAAGTGTGGGCAGATCCTTTTAGCTTTTTAGAGTAAGTAGGAAATGGGTTTTGTGGTAATTGAGTAAGCTTAGCGTAGAGCTTTTTGAGTACCGTATCGGGAAGCTTCTCGAGTTCTTTGCTCGCTTTTTTGCTGACCGATAATTTATACTCGGCCACTTGCCTTGAGCTTCTTTTCGAGTTTTTCAAAGGGAATTCGTTCGTCGTCACGGCGTTCGGCAACGATGGCGAGGTCTTGGTAATCTTCGATAAGCTGGCGATAGTCGTCAAATTTGAGCATGACGTATTCTTTGTTGCCTTTTTGGTCGGTGATGAAATGAAGCTCAATCTGATCAAGCGTAGATTTTGGTTTCTTCATTTTATTTCCTTTTTATCTGTTTTGGCATGCGTTTAGATGTTTGATTTTTAGTATAAATGGCGTGGATTGGTTTGGCTAGGGTGCTCAATCACTACATCCAAAGGAGGGGAATTTTAAAACTCCCCATTCCCCTTCCCTGAAGGGGTGGCAGACAACGTCTGACGGGGTAGTTAATCATATGGGGTGTTGAGCCCTACAAATCCTAGGGCGAATTATGTTATGTTGGTGGGGTGGAAAACCCAAGAGACGTTTATACCGAAAAAGTCATTTATTGGATTCGCTATCACGCGTACTCCAAGAGCCATTGGCAGACCGTGGCTCAAGAAGTATTAGATGAGGTAGGCGGTGATATGACTGAGGCGTTGCCAAGGTTGAGCTTTGCAATTCGGGCGTTTCATTTGAAGTACCAAGATGCTGTCATTAAAGCTGGGAATGTGTTGCATGATTTGGTGAGTATCGGGTACATTGAGGTGGATTGGGATCGAGTGGCCCAATCGGTGTTTGATGATTTGGCTGTCCTTTCTTAACTCCCCTTATTCCCCACTCCCCTTATTCCCCATTATATTTTTAATTAGTAGGTTTTTTTGTGTTCCTTAAGACGCTTGCAATTTCCCCGGATGAATTGACGTTTTTGTTGTGTGCGCCGCTTTCGGAGCTGAGCTTGGAGCAGATTGGCGGTGGCGCGCAAGCCAACACCTTCCTGGTGAAACGTCCGAAAGATCTATATCTGGTGTTAAGAATTGCGGATCAGTACTCGCCATTGAGCGTGGATCCCCAGTGCTTTCGTACAACGGGCCAAGCTTTTATGGCTGTTCGGAGTCCCAACGTGGTACGGGTGTATGGCGTTACAGACGACAGAATGGTGATGGAGCATGTTCCCTATTCAATCTATGACATGTTGGGTACAATTTCACCTCAAAAAATGATAAGGGATATTGTATGTGGAATGCGCAGTCTTTTTCGTGCAGGATGTGTTCACGGGGATATCTCTGCGGACAATGTCCGAGTGGATAGGACTGGGAACGCGAAGCTGCTAGACCCAGGGTTATCAGAACCTATTGGGCATTTGTCGCCGACGGCGAGGCGGCTTTACTTCAGGCGTGACGTGCAGGCACTTCGGCAGCTTGCGAAAGAGTTCTTTCGCAAGCTGCCGAAGTGATTGTGGATGTTGCCGGGTATTAAGGCTGGATTTTAACCCACAGAGAATTCATCCGTGTTCTCCGTTGTTTCAGGGGATGCGGTGTTCAATTGGAAGTTAGGGGCTGGTGCGTCATCGCTGGCCTGGGTGTCGTTGGTGTTTGAGAAGTTTTCTTCTGGGGCTTCTTCGCTGGAGTTTACACCCAACGCGGTTTGGACCATTGAGGATTGCACGCTTTGAAGCTCAGACACGGCGGCTGAAACACCAGCGTCAGTGCTGGCACTGGTGGTGCCAGTTGCACCCGCTACAGTGGCGGTGGCACTGGTCCCTTTGGCTTGGGTGGCGGTGGTGTGGACTTCGAGTACAAAGCTGAGGCGTTGAAGCAAGAAGTGAACCTCGGTGGATTCGGCCCCGTTGCTGCCCACGGCCTCCAGTTGTGCGAGGATGGCTTTGAGCTCATCCAGGTCATCTTGGCTGACCTCTTTGTCTGGTTTCATGGCGTCTAAGATCTTTTTAAGGTGAGAACAGTGTCCTTTATGGGCTTTGTGGTCTCCCTGGACTTTCGTGCCCATGTCTTTGACAAGCGATTGGAGCTTGGTTGGTGATATTTCGAGGCTGTTTGAGCCGCCGAGTTTGGTGAAAATGGCGGTTAATTTGATGCTTTCGGCTTTGGTAATAATCTGGGTGGTTTCGAGGCTGTTAATGGTTTTGGCAAGGCTGAGATCTTTGGCTGGGGTTTTGAGTTTTTCGCTAGCGTCATTGAGCGCGCTGGCAAAAGACCCTGCGCCTGTCGTGGGTGCGGTTGAGGTTGTAGCGGCAAGCCCACCGGTGGACACCAGATTGGGAACGATGGGGGTGGTGGTATTGTTTGCATTGCCTAGACTCATGTTTTGTTTCCTCCAAATTTTAGGGTTGATCACGCAGATCTATAACGGTACTAGTAGAGGGATCGAGGAAAAGGCGGAGTTTTAATGCATCCATTTTTTTCGATATTTATATGTCTTTGAGGATGTGCTTTAATTGTCCCTAATTGTTCCAGAATAATTTTAAAAAGGAGTGTTTTGTCTCATGAATAAAGAGAAATTGGTATTAGCTTCAGTTGCCGGTTTGGTTGCTGTTGCGTTGACTGCGCAAGTTGCGATGGCTCAAGGTGCAGGTGCTGCCCCTGCTGCTGAGAAAAAAGCGGCTAAAGTTCTGAAAAAAGATGCCTGCAAAGGTAAGGACGCTAAAGATTGCAAGGATTGCAAAGACAAATGCAAAGGCAAAGACAAGTGCAAAGGTAAAGACAAGTGCAAAGGCAAAGATGCTTGCAAAGGCAAAGACAAATGCAAGGGCAAAGACAAATGCAAAGGGAAAGACGGCTGCAAAGGTAAAGAAAAAGCAAAAGCAGCTGCTCAAACTCAACAAGCTGCCCACTAATTCTTTGAATTAAGGGTTTTGAAAGGGCCAGGAGAATTTTCTTCTGGCTCTTTTTTTTACTGTGACGACTCATTTTCAAAATGCGAAACGATATTTTGTAACGGCTAAAACTACGGGCCCGGTTGGGCTGTTGTTGGCCGAGGCCTTGGGGGATAAGGTGTCGCCGGACGTGGTATTAGCCGCCGGTGGGGTGTGGCTGGATCGGCTGAGGATTGGGGATGCCGGCTTTGAAATTCAGGCGGGACAAACGATTCGGGTGTATTTTTCTCCCTTTCAATCCAAACGCTTTTATTTGAAATCCGAGCAACTTATTTTTGAAGATGATCAGGTTTTGATCATTCATAAACCAGCGGCGGTGACCTCGGTGGCGGATCGGTCTGATTTGCATTACAACGTTACCTCTGGGGTGCATGCCTATTTGCGGTCCCAGGGTAATAAAACCAACTATGCGCCGCTGACCCGATTGGATTTTATGGTGTCGGGCTTGATGCTGTTTGCCAAAACGCCAATGGCGATCCGCCAACTTACACGACAAATTCAAAACCGGGAAATTATGAAACTGTATGAGGCGACGCTACTGCCTTACCCAGATTTGCCGCGTTGCCTACGCGTGAAAAACAAGTTGGATTTTATGGGGAAGGCTTTTGAAAGCGAGTCTGGCCGTGAGGCCCATTCGTTGTTTCGATTTAAGGAAATTCGGGGTGAAAACCCGGTGTATTCGGTGCATTTGTTGACGGGGAGACGACATCAAATCCGGGTGCATGCCGCCCAGTATTTGTCACCGATTGTGGGGGATGATTTGTATGGGCCAGGGCCGGGTGGCACATTAGGCTTGCGATCGGTGGGGTTGAATTTTCGGTTGTTGGGGATTCGATATCGGGTTCGGCTCCAAAGTGGATCCTAACTCAAATGCCGTGACCATTTTATTGAGTGTCATTCATGGTGGCTCTTCTGTCATCCCCGTGAAGACGGGGATCCAGGTCTTGCCTAATTTGACGGTCTGTATTCCCACCTTCGTGGGAATGACAAATGTGATCGGGGATGACATTGGGATGCTCCCCTCTCTATTCCCAACGGGAATGGGGAGGGGCCGGGGGTGGGGTGGCTAAACTACCCCGTCAGAC
>JAHFCZ010000121.1 GCA_023249285.1 bacterium
CCCAGCTTTTTGGTTCAAGCACAAGCCCTCTGTAAATCCCACAATGTCTTGTTGATCTGTGACGAAATTGCCACCGGTTTCGGTCGAACAGGATCATTGTTTGCCGTCAATCAAGCCGCCATTACCCCTGACATCATGATCTTAGGCAAAGCACTCACCGGTGGATATTTAGGACACGCCGCCACATTGGCAACCACCACTATTTTCAATGCGTTTTATGACAAGGATCCCAACAAAGCCTTCATGCATGGCCCAACTTTTATGGGAAATCCGTTAGCCTGCACAGTCGCCCAAAAAAGCATCGAAATTTTTCAAAGAGATCACTATCTCGACAAGATCCAAGCCATTGAATCTCTCTTGAAAAAACACCTACTCTCGTTAACACATCCCCTCATCAAAACCACACGGGTCATGGGGGCCACTGGGGTCATTGAGCTCCATCATCCAGCGCCAGCTCACTTTCAACGCGACATGAGTGAAAAGGGAATTTGGAACCGTCCATTCGGCAACGTCATTTATCTGATGCCACCGTATATCATCACCCCAGACGCCCTCGAATACTGTCTAGAAACCATCCAGGACTGGTTCTCAACTCACTCAGTTTAGAGTAGACTAGAGGCATACGTCAGCCACAAAATGGAGTAGATAAATCAATGGACACCATTAAACGCCGCAAAACGACGACTGTCATGATCGGAGACATCCCAATGGGTGCCGCACATCCCATTGTCGTGCAATCCATGACCAATACACCCACCGCTGACATCCCCGCCACTATCGCCCAAATTACCGAGCTTTCCCAAGCAGGATCTGAACTGGTACGCATTACAGTCAATGATTTCGAAGCCATGGAAGCAGTTCCTGCCATTGTCGAACGCCTCACAGACGCGGGAATCACAGTTCCAATCATTGGTGACTTCCACTACAACGGGCATATTCTCCTCACCAAATACCCCAAAGGCGCCCAAGCCCTAGCCAAATATCGGATCAACCCCGGCAACGTCGGCAAAAAAAATTCCAGAGATGAAAATTTTGCCACGATGATTAAGGCCGCAAAAGAGCATGACAGACCCGTGCGAATTGGCGTCAATTGGGGGTCTTTGGACCAAGATCTATTTACCGAGCTCATGGACAAAAACGCCAAACGAAAAGCCCCCAAATCTTTTAAAGAAGTAGTCTACGAGGCCATGATTTTAAGTGCACTGACCAGTGCCGAATACGCCGAAAACCTAGGGCTCCCCAAGTCTAAAATCGTACTCAGTGTCAAAATGTCCGAGCTCCAAGACATGGTCACCGTTTATGAACGCCTCGCCAAAAAATGCGACTATGTCCTGCATTTGGGGCTCACCGAGGCCGGTGGCCAAACCAAGGGCATCGCGGCAAGCTCTGCGGCACTCGGTATTTTGATGCAAAAAGGGATTGGGGACACCATTCGAATTTCTCTCACCCCACAACCCGGCGCCAGTCGCGACCTCGAAGTCCGAGCCTGTAGGGCATTGCTGCAATCGATGGGACTTCGATATTTTATGCCTAGCGTCACCAGCTGCCCTGGCTGTGGCCGTACCAATAGCGATAAATTTGTGCACCTCGCCAAAGATGTTAACACCTACATCGAACAAAAAATGCCCGAATGGAAACAGCAGTATCCGGGCGTCGAAACCCTTGCGATTGCGGTCATGGGTTGTGTGGTCAATGGCCCTGGTGAAAGCAAATACGCGGACATTGGCATCAGCTTACCCGGCAGCTCTGAAAAACCCGGCATCCCTATTTATCAAGATGGAAAATTATTCAAAACCCTCAAGAGCGACAACGTCAAAAATGAATTCATCGCAATTCTCGACACCTACATTCAGAATCGGTACGCACACCAATGAACCAAGCCGATGAAATCCGTAATGCCTTAAGCGTGATCATGGACCCAGATTTAGGCCAAGACATCGTGTCTTTGGGCTTCATTCATGATCTTATTATCTCCGACTCCGGCCATGTCAGCCTTGAAATTAGGCTTACCACACCCGCTTGTCCGGTCAAAGACCTCTTTAAAAGCCAGGCCGAAAACGCACTCAAGCCCCTAGGTTGGATCACACAGCTCACCCTCAAAATGGGGGCCTCCACACCCCAAAACACACTCCTTAAATCCGCCAAAGGTCTCGAAAAAGTCGGTGCGATTATTGCAGTATCGAGCTGTAAAGGTGGGGTAGGGAAGTCCAGTGTGGCCACCAATTTAGCCTATCAATTACTGCTCCAGGGCGCACGGGTCGGTCTTTTTGACGCAGATATTTATGGACCCAGCCTTCCGACAATGGTTCGCCTACAAAACGATGGCATCCTCATGGAAGGCCAATGGGTGCTCCCACTCGAAGACCGGGGCATGAAGCTCATGTCTTTCGGATATCTCAGCCAAGATCATCGAGGTCCAGCCTTACTCCGTGGGCCCATGGTCTCCCAAATTATCAACCAATTGCTCACCGGCACTTTTTGGGGAGAGTTAGACTATTTGGTCATCGATATGCCCCCAGGGACTGGGGACATTCCGATTACACTGACCCAGCTTGTTCCCATTACCGGCGCCCTGATTGTGACCACCCCCCAACAAATCAGTTGCGTAGACGTCGTCAAAGGCATCCAAATGTTCGATACGCTGAAAGTCCCCATTATCGGGGTCGTCGAAAACATGAGCACCTTTACCTGCAATCATTGCGACACAGAACACCATATTTTCGGGTCCGGGGCATTGGAAAAGCTCACCGCACAATTCTGCATTGCCAATACCTTCCAGATGCCGATTGATCCGACACTCAGTCAAGCCAGCGACTCTGGCACCCCCTTTGTCATTCAGTACCCGGGCAGCACCACCGCTCAAAAGTTTGACGCCATTGCCAAAACAACCGTCCAAGAAACCGCAAAGCTCCGGTTTGGGTCCCAAAATCGCCCCCAATTGAAGTATGAGAACACCACACTTTCAGTACAATTTCCAGGGGGAGAAGCACAGCCCATCCCGTCTGCGAAACTTCGCCTAAGCTGCCGCTGTGCACTGTGCATTGATGAATGGACAGGGGCCCCTAAATTAGATCCGGCCAGCATCTCTGAGAGTATCGCACCGACCCAAATCCAAGCCGTCGGAAACTATGCGTTCGGCGTACAATGGAGCGACGGTCATTCTTCACTTTATGGCGACGAACAGCTGGCTAAAATCTCTCAAAACGCGTATAATCATTTGACGCAAAAGTCCTAATTTTTATATTCAAGCGAGGGGTCCTTCATGTCTGTCAATCTTCCTACTTTTATCATCAAACGCAACGGCCAAAAAGTTGCTTTTGATCGCCAGCGCATTCTAAATGCCATTAACTTGGCCTTCCTCTCTGAGAACGTTTCTGATGTCTATGCCGTGACCAACCTGACAGACGAGGTCATCGACATTGCCGCCCACAGATCCAAAGCGGATAGCACGATTGCCGTTGAGTTTATCCAGGACATCGTCGAAGAAATTTTAATGAAGCGCGGCTACCACCGCATCGCCAGAAACTACATCTTGTATCGGGAACAACACAAACTCGCCCGTCAGGAAAAAGTACTGACTCAGATCAAAGAAGAGAAGCTTGAGGTCTTAGTCAGCGAAACCGACAGCGTCATCTTTAATCCCAAAACCATCGAAGAACGCCTCCGCTTACTCGCACCAGACCTCATTCGGGTCTCGATCACTGAAATGGTAGAAGCCGTCACCAAACAAATCTATGACCGCATCCCCAACCATGAAATCGAATCCTTGGTCCAAGGCGCAGCCAGAGAGCGTATCGAAAAACACTACGAGTACGCTTACCTTGCAGCACGTCTCACCATCAATACGCTCTATACGGACATTCTAAGCGAGCCCATGAACGGGTCTCAACTCTGGGAAAAATACGCCTCACAATTCAAAAATTATATTGCTAAAGGGATCGAATGCGAGCTCCTCAATCCCGAGCTCAGCACCTTTGACCTGGAGCGCCTGGCCAAAGCTATTGTACCGGAACGCGATAAACTCTTCTTGTTCCTCGGCGTTCAGATCCTGGCCGATCGTTACTTATTGCGTGACCGTACCGTGGACCGTAACGTCTTCGAATTGCCACAATGGTTTTGGATGCGGGTCGCCATGGGGCTTGCGCTTAAAGAAGCAAACCGTGAAGAGCGTGCAATCGAGTTTTACAATGTCCTGTCTAAAATGGATTTGGTCTCTTCAACCCCAACCCTATTCAACAGCGGCACCCGCCACAGCCAAATGAGCTCTTGCTACCTCAACATTGCCGGGGACTCTTTACAAGACATTTTCAAGCTCTTTTCCGACAACGCCAAGCTCAGCAAATGGGCAGGCGGTATCGGATCTGACTGGAC